>JBHJOU010000096.1:0-6639 GCA_050329355.1 Rivularia sp. (in: cyanobacteria) | reverse complement strand
GGGGGCATATTCACTTCTAAAGAACGTCCATCTTCAAGACGAATTCTTTCTAAACCACCTTGGTAAGCTTTCTCTAAGGGTAAAGTTAGTCTTGCTTCGATATCGCGACGAGTTGGACGGGAGTTTGGAGTATAAGCAACTTTTGTTTTTGGAGTCCGAAATGGGTCAGTAGTTGTACTATCAGTGTAACTACTTGATGTATTAGCTGCTTTATTTTTGACACCAAAAACTTGGTCGATAAAGGTATCAAAATTATCGTATTTAGCGGGATTGACATCTTGTGTACGACCGTTTGGTTGATTCGATGTTTTGCGCGACTTAGACCCAGCAAAACCATTTTGCTTCCAGAAAACACTAAATTGGTCGTACTGAGCGCGTTTACTGGGGTCGCCCAAAACTTCGTAAGCTTCATTTATATCTTTAAATTTTTCTTCTGCGGTTTTATCACCAGGATTGAGATCTGGGTGAAATTGTCGCGCTAATCGTCGGTAACTTTTTTTGATTTCCTCGTTTGTCGCATTTTTAGATACTCCTAAAATTTCGTAATAATCCCGAAAATTTTGCAAGTTCTGCATAGTAATTTGTTTAAATGAATCGATTAATAGATTTTTTTGTTTCTTAATAATTTACGTTTCGGTTGGTAATTTCAGGTCGATCACAAAGATGAAACGATTCCTAATTGGTTTTTATGGGATTTTGTGCTGGCTTTTATATTTCTATTTTGTACTCTCGTTCAGTATTAAAATCCGTATATAGAACTCCTAATTGAAAAAAAATCAGTACACTTCCCTATTCCCTAGCCCCTAATCCCTATTCCTTATATGGCTGCCCCACGATAGCCGCTAATAGTTAATTAAATAGGATTATTTCACTACTCATATTGTGAATATAGTGAAAAGATTAAAGGGGTGGTTTACCGTTCCACAAAGAAAAATTTATATTCAGTTGTCAAAGCTAATTTAAACAACATTACAACCAATCATCATCCTCTTCATCCCAGTTATCTTGATAGCTCGGTTTCGCTGGTTTACGCGACGAATAACCTTTGTCATAGCTTGGGTAGCTTGGCTCACTGTTGTTTCTGGTACCCGAATCTCGGTAGGAATCTCGACCACCATTGCGATCGCCATCTCGACCATAACCCCTTTCGGCATCTCTACTGTATCCCCGGTCAGCATCTCTAGTACCATAACCTCTGTCGTAATCTTTGCCGTAACCTCCCCGGTCATAATCTCGACTGTAGCCCCGATTTGAATCCCTACCGTAACCCTTGTCGTAAAAATCATCATCCCGATCTTTGTCACCGATAAAGATATCGCGGATGGTACCGAATAAATCGTCTTCTTCGTCTTCAGCGTAGTATTGACGGACTTCTTTATTTAAATCGGATAAAGCATCTTGTAAATCGGCGTAAGTTTGATCAATACCGCGATCGTCATCGGCTTTTAAACTATCGCGTAAATCTCGACAAATATTATCAATTCGTTGACGACGATTACGAGCAAATTGCATTCCAAAATCCAGCGCGACTTCTCGCAGTTGTCTTTCGGCTTGTAAAATTAATGCTTCGGCGCGGGTGCGTTTTTCTACTTTCTCTTTACGCTGTCTATCGACATCAGCAAATTTTTCTGCTTCCCGAATCGCTTGTTGAATATCAGCTTCAGTCAAATTGGAAGCGCCTTGAATGGTAATACTTTGTTCTCTACCTGTGGTTTTATCTAATGCTGTCACCTGTAAAATTCCGTTGGCATCAATATCAAAAGATACTTGTATTTGCGGTATTCCCCTAGGCGCAGGCGGGATACCATAAAGCTTGAAACGTCCCAAGGCTTTGTTATCGGCAGCCATTTCCCGTTCACCTTGAACTATGTGGATTTCCACGGTGTTTTGGTTATTTTCGGAGGTTGAGAAAATATCGGAACGGCGGACGGGTATGGTAGTGTTACGAGGAATTAGCTTTTTCATCAGCCCGCCGATGGTTTCCAAACCAATTGAGAGGGGGGTGACATCAAGCAGTAATACATCTTTAAATTCTCCAGCGAGAATACCGGCTTGTACCGCAGCACCAATACCGACAACTTCATCGGGATTAACATTTTGGTTGGGTTGTAAGCCAATCATTCCCTCGACCAATTTTTCAATAATTGGCATCCGAGTTGAACCACCGACAAGTACAACTTCTTCAATGTCTCTGGGTGTCATGCCAGCATCTCGCAGCGCCCGTTTGACAGGAATTCGCAATTTACCCAACAAATCGTCACACATTCCTTCAAATTGGGAACGAGTCAAACGAGTTTCTAAATGTTTCGGTCCATCTTGATCGGCAGTAATAAAAGGTAAATTAATATCGGTAACGCTGACTGCCGAAAGTTCAATTTTTGCCTTTTCCGCAGCTTCCATTAAACGTTGTAAAGCTTGGCGATCGCGTCTTAAATCTACTCCTTCATCTTCAAGGAATTTCTCGGCTAACCAATCGACAATCCGCTTATCAAAGTCGTTTCCACCTAGTTGAGTATCGCCGGATGTGGCTTTGACTTCAAATACACCATCACCGATTTCTAAGATGGATACGTCAAAGGTTCCACCACCCAAGTCAAATACCAAAATTATTTCGTTTTCGGCTTTATCTAAACCGTAAGCCAAAGAAGCGGCAGTTGGTTCATTAAGAATTCGTAATACTTCTAAACCAGCAATTCTTCCTGCATCCCTGGTAGCTTGTCGTTGAGCATCATTAAAATAAGCAGGAACGGTAATGACTGCACCCGTTACAGCTTCACCTAAGTATCTACTGGCATCTTCGGCTAATTTCTTGAGAATCATCGCCGAAAGTTCTTCTGGGGCGAAATCTTTCTTTACACGAGGACAAACAATTTTTGTATTCCCAAATTCGTCTTTACGGACTGTATAAGGAACTCGTTTCGATTCTGGATTTAATTCCGAATATTTGCGTCCCATAAAACGCTTGATAGCAAAAAAGGTATTCTGAGGATTGAGAACAGTTTGTCTGCGTGCCATTTGTCCGACAACCTTTTCGCCGTCTTTGCTAAAGCCCACAACGGAGGGAGTGGTTCGCATTCCTTCTGCATTGGCAATAACCACCGGCTTGCCACCTTCCATCACGGCGACTACAGAGTTTGTTGTACCCAAGTCGATGCCTACTACCTTGCCCATGCCCTACGTTTCTCCTAGTATCTTTTATAAATATATGTTTAGAAGTAATGCTTGATTTATTGTATCTTGCAGTTGAGGAATACATTGTCAACCTTCATGAGCAAAAATCAAGTCTGAAATTGGAAATAATTGAATTAATCTACAATTTATCTACGAAACAAGCGATTAACAGTCCTACTTGATTTTTTCACCCAATCAGGTAATAAATGTACCTGAAAAAACATTTGTTAATTTATGCTTCATCCTTTATCCTTCATAGTTCCTGGTTAATCCGTGGATTTAAAAAAACAACTCGTTGCCCATCTTATCCAAATAACACGAGAACGTGACCCTTATTTAGCTACAGGGGGACATTTCTTTGTTCAAGAATACATTCGTGCTTCTTTTTCACAATGGGGAAGTGTGGAAATCCACACCTTTAAAGTTGGTAGCAAAGTTTGTGAAAATCTGATCTTGAATTTACCTTCAGATTCTAAATCTGGAAAGAGTAATTTATCACCTATTTTAATTGCAGCTCATTATGATGCCGTGCCGGGAACTCCTGGTGCTGATGATAATGCTACCGGAGTCGCGGTTTTATTAGAACTCGCGAGAATTTTTGCGACACAGCCCACAAAGTATCCGTTACGACTTGTGGCTTTTGATATGGAAGAATCTGGTTTATTAGGTAGCACTGATTATGTCGCAAAATTACAACGAGAACAGCAAAAATTACGCTTGATGATGTCTTTGGAAATGATCGGTTATTGTGACGCTAATCCCGGTTCCCAAGCTTATCCGGCTCCGCTATTAAACAAGATTTATCCCAATAGTGGTGATTTTATCGCTTTGATTGGTAATTTAACAACTCTCCCCGATTTATTTCGACTCCGCAACAGTTTTCGTCAAAGTGGAACTAAGAGTGAATTTTTACCAGTTGTGAATAAAGGTAAAATTGTTCCTCCGACAAGACGCAGCGATCATGCACCATTTTGGGATGCCGGATATCGGGCGATCATGGTGACAGATACTTCATTTATGCGAAATCCTCATTATCACAAGCCCAGCGATAAAATTGGGACTTTGGATTTAGATTTTTTGACTGGGGTTTGTCGGGGTTTGGAAGCGGGGATAAGGAAATTGTGATTAAAAAGTAGTGTAATTAAAAAGCTGATTATATTGTAATTACTATGATTTGCTCTTCAAATGAAAGAGATATTCTGTTCAAAAAATTTGCATCTAAGATTGTTCATAATCCTTATTTAGATAGAACTTTAGTTAGTTTTCAGGGTAATAAATATGCTGCATTTTCTTCTTGGTTTAAGTATCGAGAAGGTTTTTCTGAAAGACTAGTAACTTATATTATTGAAAATAGTCAGCTACAGCCAGGTATTCTACTTGATCCATTTTCAGGAGTAGGTTCTTCTTTGTTTGCTGCTGCTACTCTAGGATGGCAAACCATAGGAATTGAACTTTTACCTGTTGGTTGCTTCGCTACACAAGCTAGAATTATCGCTCAACAAATTAACTTAAAATTATTCCAATCAATAATTTATGAGCTAAAACAAATAAATTTTATAGATTATTATGACCAAAGTTATGCATTTAATCATCTGAAAATTACTCAAGGAGCATTTCCAGAAGTAGATGAGAAAAAATTAGTAGGTTACATCTATTATTGTAATAAATTTATTGTAGATAAAGAGATACGTACACTTCTTTTATATGCAGCTTTTTGTACTCTTGAAGATATTAGTTATACTAGAAAAGATGGGCAATATTTACGTTGGGATTATCGGTCTGGTCGTTCTAAAAGTAAAAATAAATTTAATAAAGGTAACATTTTAACTTTTGAATTTGCAATTTTTCAAAAGTTAAAGCAGATTGAATTAGATTTAAATGGTGATGCTATTCAACTTGATTTATTTGGTGATAATATACGATTCTTGTCAAAAGATAAATCGGTTAATTTTCAAAATATACAACCGATAATTTATCAAGGTTCTTGCCTAGAAAATCTTCCAAAACTACAAGAAAGTAGTATTGATTTAATTATCACTTCACCACCTTACCTTAACAGATATGATTACACTCGTACATATGCTCTTGAACTAGCATTTCTGGGATGTCATCAAGAAAAAGTCAAGCATTTGCGTCAAACAATGCTGTCATGTACTGTAGAAAATCATGATAAACATGATTATTTAGAGAACTTGTATTCTACAATAGAACGTTATTCTGATTTTTTAAAAGTTCATTCTACTTTTGAAAAACAAGCTGCGTTGCAAGAAGTTTTAGAAATTTTATAAATTTATAGAAAGCAAGGAAAATTAAATAATAAAAATATTGTAAGAATGATACATAATTACTTTTACGAAATGTGCTTTGTTATTTATGAATCAGCTAGAATTCTTAAACCTGGTGGAATAATTGCAATGATAAATGATAATGTCAGATATGCAGGAGAGGAGATTCCTGTAGACTTGATTTTATCTGATTTTGCTTATTCTTTCGGACTAACAACGCGACACATTTGGACATTGGGACGAGGAAAAGGTAATAGTAGTCAGCAAATGGGAAATCATGGTCGTTCTGAACTGCGTAAATGTGTATATATTTGGGAAAAGCAAACATTGTGACAATAGATAAAGAAGCTAATCGTATTAACTATCGGTTACGTTCGACTTTTTTTTATCGCAAACTGAAAGAATACAACACCTTATCATTCAGTGCCAAAATCGATGCATTATTGCCAGTTAAGCAATTGTACATTTGGGATGATAGAGCAAACTGGGGTATTGGTGAAGATGCATTTACTTATGTAAGTAATCATTCTAATTTAGAATTAATTCAGGTATTTTGCCACCCGAAATTAATTAGAGAACACTCCATCTTATTAGCTTATTATCGCAATATTGCAGCACTTTCTCAGAAAGCAGTTAATTATTTAGTAGGAATAAATCTAAAAAAGCTGGAAACTGACGAGCAAAACCAATTTCCATTAGCAGAAGACAAAGCTTTTGTGCTATCGCGACTTTTCAATGAGCATATCTCTTTGATTATTGATAGTTCGATAGAAAGTTTTACAGCGGAAGAACTATATGGAATATTATTAGCTTCAACTGGAATACAAATTGATGGCTCTTGGCGTAATGCAATTGGAGAAGAAGCAGAAAAAATTGTACAGCGACTCCTTATTAAAGAAGCAAAAGAACTCAAACTTCTTGCCGCTTTTATCTCACGTACAGGTACAGCGATTGAACTATACAATTCAGATAATTTAGAACAACAACTAGGAAATATTCAATCTTATCGAGGTGTTATGCTAGCTAATCATACCTCATTACTCTTTTCTAAAGAGCCAGATATTTCACTTCTGAATAATCAGGGTATAACAGTTGGTGTAATTGAAATTAAAGGAGGAACCGATCCAGCAGGAGCGCTTGAACGTTATGGTGCTGCAAAAAAATCTTTTGAAGAAGCTCTTCG
>JBHJOU010000251.1:0-10786 GCA_050329355.1 Rivularia sp. (in: cyanobacteria) | reverse complement strand
TCCAAATTGGTTGACCTTTTTCATCAAACTGTTCTAAAGCTACTCCTTGAAAAGTAAATTTACTTTCGTCTTCTTGGACTGATTCGGTTTCATCTGGTTGTTCGTTGATACTAGGCTTTGTAGCTCCACAACTAACTAATGTCAATAGGGAGAAGGTACATAATAAAAAATATAGACTTAAAACTTTGTAATTTAAACTTTTCATTCTGTTTATATTAGACAGTTGTTTGCCCCATCCTGCATTCACAGACGTATAAATTTAACGTGAGTACCCCTGAAAGGAAAGTAAACTACGACGATAATCATAGAAGTCGGGTTTTTACGATATGAATATCCGTAACATCAGAAATTCTCATAAAAACCCGACTTCTTACCCCATTAGATTCTAGAAGTCGGGTTTTTGCTTTACATATCTGTAGCACAAGACAATTGCGATCAAAACCCGACTTCTTACCCCATTAGATTTTAGAAGTCGGGTTTTTGCCTTGCATATCTGTAACACAACACAACTGGTATAAAAACCCGACTTCTTACCCAACACAAAAATTATTCAGCTTTATTCCTGAACTTCTAAACGAGGATTTAGCATTTCAGGTGATTGTTCCAAAAAACTCATTTCGGGTAATGGGCGATAGGGATATCCTTGACGAGGTGTCTTTTGAATATCGTCTTTGATGGCTTCTAAATCAATATAACGGTCAGAAACGTTAATTAAACTATCGCTGGTCATCGATCGCAAACTAACTACCTCTACCCTAACACCGCGATAGCTAACCGAATTGACTGCATATGCTAAATCCCCATCACCACTAACTAAAACCGCAGTGTCATAAGAATCTACTAAAGCCATCATATCTACCGCTATTTCCACATCCAAGTTAGCTTTCTTCGAGCCATCTGGTAGCTGTACTAAATCTTTCGCAATCACCCTATAACCATTACGTCGCATCCACAACAAAAATCCCTGCTGTTTCTCATTCGTTCGGTCTACACCTGTATAAAAAAATGAGCGCAATAATCTAGAACCACCTGTTAATCTAGAAAGCAATTTGGTGTAATCAATTTCAATTCCCAACTGTAACGCCGCATAAAACAAATTTGAACCATCAATAAATATGGCTACACGACCTCGATTCTCTAAAACTTGTTCTGGTGTAAATATCGATTCTTCTTGTAAATTATTCAACATTATTCTCATACCTCTTTTTTTATTTTGGCAATTCGTTTTGTTATTTTTGTAATCATTTAAACCTATTACTTACATATATACGTAAGTTAGGGTGATTTATGGCGATCGTTCAAAACTAATGTTTATAATATTGATCCCAATCGCTTTATCACCCGGATCGATTAAATTTGTGTAAATCCATTTTGGATTTTAAATTGATGATTGGATCGGTATTGGATATTTTGCTGTTTATTGCCATACAATGTGTCATCCAAAATCCCAAATCCTCTCATGGAAATAATCTTTCTCAATCCAATTCAATACTTTGAAAGATTGGCTTGGCTTCACCTAATTGTTGTTCGCTACTCAACAATCCCCAGTTTCCATGTACAGCAAAGGGTACGGTATTTACGGCTTCGGTTTGATTATTAAAGTCAATTCCAAAGCCTAGCTGCTGGTATATATCGCTACTGATGTTAGGAATTACGGGGGAAAGTAAATAAGCCGCCAACCTTACTGATTCTAGAACAACGTACAAAACTTGTTCTAATTCTTGCTGTTGCCCTTGCTTGTATAATGTCCAAGGAGCTTGTTCGTCAATATACTTGTTACAAGCTTGCGACAACCTTAAAATAGCTTCACAGCCTCGATCAAAAGCTAAAACTTCGTAGCTAGTTTTAACTTGTTCGCCTAATTGCAAACCAATTGCTTTGATCGGATTATCTTGAGGTATATTTTCGTTTGCAATTGACGGTATGTTTCCCGCACAGTATTTTTTGACCATATTTAAAGTACGATTCAGCAAGTTGCCTAAATTCTTTGCCAAATCTGCATTTAGAACCTCAACAAATCTAACTTCATTAAAATCTCCATCTTTACCAAAACCGATTTCCTTAATAAAGTAATAACGAACTGCATCTGAACCATACTTCTCTACTAAGGCTATGGGGTCGATGGTATTACCCATGCTTTTACCCATCTTCTGACCATCTTTGGTTAAAAAACCGTGTCCAAATACTCTTTCTGGTAAAGCCAAATCGGCACTCATTAACATTGCTGGCCAATAAACTGCATGAAAGCGTAAAATATCTTTACCTATTAAATGCAAATTTATCGGATACCATTTAGCCAAAGCGTTTTCTAAAGTCGGCTCGTCATCGGGTTCTAGCAGCGCTGTAATGTATCCGAGTAAAGCGTCAAACCAAACATACAGGGTATGCTTTGGATCACTAGGTACGGGGAAACCCCATTCAACATTCACCCGCGAAATCGAAAAATCCTGCAATCCTCCTTTGACGAAATTCAGAACTTCATTTCGCCGACTTTCTGGTTGAATGAAATTTGGTCTGGAATGATACAATTCTTCGAGATGGTTTTGATATTTCGATAACTTAAAGAAATAATTTTCTTCATCTCGCCATTCGACTTCTTTATTCGTATGAATTGGACAGCGATGTCCTTCTAATAATTCCCTTTCTTCTTTGAATTCTTCACAGGCTACGCAGTACCAACCTTTTTGCTGTCCGAGGTATATATCACCTTTTTGCAAAACTCGATCATAGAATTCTTTAACTATGAATTCATGACGAATATCGGTAGTGCGGATAAAACGGTCATATTGAATATTGAGCAATTTCCACAAAGATACGAATTCAGCAGAAATTTGGTTGCTAAATTTTTGAGGCTCGATACCTTTACTTTCTGCGGTTTGCTGAATTTTCTGTCCGTGTTCGTCAGTTCCTGTAACAAAAATTACCTGACGACCCAAAAGCCTTTGAAACCTTGCCATCACATCTGCTGCCATCGTTGGGTAAGCACTACCGATATGAGGCAAACCGTTTACATAATATAGCGGTGTCGTAAGTGCAAATGTATTTTTTGTTTTATCCACTAGACTCATGCACAAATAAAATTACTTTAAAAAAAACTGTTTTCTATCCGACTTTTTCAGGCAAAACCACGTCATTATACAACATTGTGTCTGCTTTTTCAAGCCGCATTTTAATGTTAGCAAATTAATTTACTTTCGGTTTATTTAAAAATGAGTATCAATTAAATTGATTATAATTGATTATAATAATTAACTATCATAGATTTATTGCTCAATTATTAATCAACTTTTTTCCGAATGATTGTCAGTCTGAATACAAATAGTTTTTAAGCATGATATTTTTTGATTTTATTTATACAAAATATAAAATTTTCTGTATTTAGATATCAAAATAGTCAAAAAATCATCAAGCTAAGCTGAAATATTCTTGTAAAATTTATATTGAAAAATTATGATTCTGAATAATCTGCTGCTAAATTTATCGCTCGCGAGCAAGTTCGCTATCTACAATCCAATTTAGCTACTATCAGAATCCCATCTCTATTCAGATATTTTTGTGACTATATTTGTGATTGCCTTTTTCATTTCTTGCACCATAAAAACTTATCGTCAAAATAATTACTGATTATTTGACTTCGTTCTTACCTGTCTGAGACTGCAAGTCCCAGTCTGATAGCAGAAGTCCATTAAAATGGACTAAAATATTACATTCTTCTGTTGGTAATATTTTTATTTATATTTTTTATTATGTAGTTAAATTATGCGTAAAGTGCAAGATGTCACTTTGGACAAAACCACTCACTCATATTTATGATGTCCATATCAGGAAAAACTGGCAACAATTATAGTAAAATAACTAACCCAAAGTTGTGAATCAGAAATCACAGACTTATTTTTATCTAAGTACTATAGCTCAAATATTTTTTTCAATAATTTTTATCAATTAACTATTGACAATTAATAATTAATAAATAACTAATGAATAAACCAAAAGTTGGAATAGAGCCGTGTTTCCTTGTTCCGCGAACAATACATTCAGAATATCCGCTATTTATATATTTACCTGGGATGGATGGTTCTGGTCAACTATTGCGAACTCAAACTGATGGTTTAGAAACTGCTTTTGACGTGCGCTGTTTAGCAATACCGCGAGATGATCTTACTAGCTGGGATGAACTCACCAATAGTGTATTAAAGTTAATTTATGCCGAACTCAAGACCACAACTCAAAGAACAGTGTATCTTTGTGGAGAATCATTTGGGGGTTGTCTCGCGCAAAAAGTTGCGATCGCAGCACCGCATTTGTTCAAGCGGATAATTTTGTTAAATCCAGCTTCTAGCTTTCGGATTCGTCCTTTTTTTGACTGGGGTTCCCAATTTACCAATTTAGTGCCTAACTTTTTTTACGATATAGGCGCTTTAGGATTATTACCTTTTTTGGCTTCATTGCCAAGAATGAGCAGTGGCGATCGCCAAGAACTTTTGAAAGCAATGCGCTCAGTGCCACCGGAAACTATTCGTTGGCGGATATCATTGCTGCGGGAATTTTATATTGATGAATATAAATTAAGTCAGCTAACTCAACCGATTTTATTAATTGCTGGTGCTAATGATAGACTTTTACCTTCTACAACAGAAGCCTTAAGATTAGCCAATATTTTTCCTAGTTCCAAAATTATAATACTTCCGGAAAGCGGACACGCCTGTTTATTAGAAAAAGACATCAATCTTTATGAAATTATGTGTGAAAATGACTTTTTATAATTCAGTAGCAACATTAAATATATAACTTGAAGCCTCTATTAACTATTCCCCATTCCTGAACACGGATTCAAATGGATTGCAGGGATTTCACGGATTTAATTTGCAATTATCTATTCCGTATTCGCAATTCCCTATTCCCTATTTAATTGTTAATCAAAAAAAAATCAATTGTAACTAAATCTACTAGTTTGTTCCTATAGTTGATGGTTAAACTTTGCTTTACGGGTTCTTGTATTGATACATACAAGCTCCTAATTTGTATTGGGCATACATAAACCAAGGGTAAGGAACTTTTATGAATATTATAGTAATTTTATTTTTTGCTTCTGGTATATTACTAATTTTGTTTGGGATTTCTCTTTTTACTCCGTTTTTATCATGGTTTGGAAGAAGATTCAATAGTTCCAATTCTAGTTCTATTAACTATAATCAACCGAATTCAACACGTGCAGCTAGTTTATTTATTGGGATTTGTTCTTTTGTATTTGGAATATTCATTGCATTTGCCAGTGCGGCGCTTTTAAATGTTTGGAATACACAAGAAAATCCGGATTTCGCAGCAAAAAAAACAGTGTCACCACAAAAATCTCAAATAAATTATTCAACTCCTTATACTAAAAATAACTCAATTTCATCTCAATATAAATTAAATTGTCCGCCAGATGCAGATGGTTTAAATATGCGGGGAAAAGCAAATTTAGATGCACAAATAATTACATTAATTCCATGTAATGCAATTGGAATTCAAGACAAAAAAGAAAGATATTCTCAAGATGGAGTAGAGTGGGTTCTCGTAGAATATCAACAAAATACTGGATGGGTTGCAGGTAAATATTTGGAAATACAAGCGACTCAACCCAATCAAGCTACTTTTTCTGACAAATTAATCACAAAAAAAAGACCCTGACTTCAAGCCAGAGTCCGATCATGGTGCATCTACAGTTTTTATATTCATCATATATATCTTATTGTCCGTATACTCAACCAGAGGGTTTGATATTTTCAATAAAAATTTATATAAACCCAATCTTTTTAAAGTTTCCACGAGGAAGTTATAACTAAAAAAAAGATGAGAAAGTAATATTTATGCATTTGGTTATATGCAAATTGCGCTTTTAGGAGGATGTTTAGATAATCGCCGCTCAGTTATAGATTAAATAGAAACAGAAATTTATATCTATACTAGACTAGGTATTTTTAAATGTCAGATCAAGCCTCTGAAAATAAATTAGAAACACCATCAGAAAAAGATCATAATACATCCCCCTTAGAATGTTTAGCTAAAACTGTAGGTGAAGTCGGAGGAACCATTACCGATACAGCTTTCGGAGCAGCTATCATCGTTGCTGGTGGTGCTTTAGATGCCGGTTCAGCAGTTGTTTCAACCGTTGGTTTTGTAGGAGAAGCAGCAGCAAAACAAACCCATAGAATTATCGAACAAACCACCGAAACCGCAGGACATTTAGTCAGTCATATTTCCAATAACTGGTTAATTCGTAAACTAGCCGGAGTCTTAAATTTAAACTGGCTTGTCGGTGCTAGTGATAAAGTTGATTTAGTCAAAGCAGAAGCCGCAGTTAAACACCTTAAACAAAAGTATCCCACCGAATCACCCAGTCAGCTTGCTCACCGTATTATGACTGAACAAGCAGTCAAAGCCGGGGGAATTGGCTTAACTACAAGTATTATACCGGGTGCTGCTGTAGCGCTCTTAGCAATTGATTTAGCAGCAACAACAGAATTGCAATCCGAAATGCTTTATCAAATTGCATCTATCTATGGGTTAGATTTACAAGATCCCGCCCGCAAAGGTGAAGTATTGGCAATTTTTGGTTTAGGATTGGGTGGTGGTCGTTTGTTAAAAACAGCAGGACTGAGTTTACTACGAAATATCCCTTTTGCTGGTGCGGTAATTGGTGCTAGCGCTAATGCAACAATGATTTTTTCCTTGGGATATGCTGCTTGTCGATTTTACGAAACCAAATTAGATGCATCCAAATCTTTAACCAGCGAAGAGACAATAGAGAAATTACAGCAGCAAAGTCAAAAATATTTAGAAACCGCGATCGCGCAAGAAGCGGTAATGGATCAAATATTAGTACATATAATTCTTGCAAGTCATCCAGAACAAACTTGGTCAGAAATATTACCACAGTTAGAAGCATCAAATCTCAGTGCTAAATCTTTAGAAGCAATCGAGCAAAATCTTAAATCTCCCCAACCTTTGGATACATTGCTTAACCAATTAAACCGCGATTTTGCCGCACCTTTATTAGCTCAGTGTTACCGAATTGCCAAATTAAACAACGAAACTTCCCCACTCGAACAAAATATCATTAACGCTATCACCAACAAATTTGATATTGATACAAATTCCATGGAATGGTTAAAAGTTAAAGGTTAAAGGTTGGTAATCAACAACTGTCAACTAACTCCTACCTCTTTGTAATCCAAAATCTAAAATCGTTGAGTTCTTGAATCTGTCAGTACAAAACCCAAATTTTAACTTAATCGCGTAATTCCCCACGGCTCTAAAGCAAAGGGGGATGTAAGCGAGATAAAAATGAAACGTCCTTAAAATGTTTTTTACTTCAAGTAAAAGAATTTTGAGGACAGTTGAATTTTTGGCAACAATATTTTATTCCAAACTATTTATATAGTTTTCTATAAATTCACGTATCCAACCACCATAACTTTGGGATTGTGGTTTTACTTTGTCTATTTTGAGAGCAATTTCTGGTTTTAGTGTCACACTGACTTTTACTTTTTTTGCCGAGTATTTTGCTGTGTAAGCTCTGACTTTATCCGCGTTAGATTGTTGCCAGTTTTGATGATAATTTTTTTCCATTTCCCTATTAACTTCTGAGAATTCAGAGTTTATACTAACAATAGTCAAAGAAAAAAACAAGGTGGTGATTACTGATGGCGTTAAGAAGAGCAACTTTTAGGTTATATCCAAAAATATCGGTAAATGCAGAATTGCATTATCACCGTAAATTACATAAAGACCTCTATAACTCAGCAGTATCTAACCGAGTTACTTCTTATAAAAAATTTGGTCAATCTATAACTTATCTTGACCAGCAGAATTGTTTACCAGAGTTTAAAGAGGTTTGGACTGAATATAAAAAAATCAATTCTCAAGCATTACAATCAACTTTGAAACGTGTTGATTTTGCTTTCCAACGATTCTTTAAAGGTCTTGGGGGTTATCCGAAATTTAAATCGATTAGACGTTATTCTGGATGGACTTATCCTTCCTTTACTGGCTGGAAAGTTCATAGCATTGGTGACAATGGCTATTTAGAACTAGCAAAAATCGGTCAAATTCAGATGCGTGGTAAAGCTAGACTTTGGGGTCATCCCAAAGCTTTAGATATCGTTTATCGTAATGGAAAATGGTATGCTTCCATCGTGTTAGAAGTTGACAACGTTTTACTTCAAAATAGCCGGACTTCAGAAAATGGAACAATTGCCATTGATTTAGGTTGTAAAGATGCTATTGCTTGGACTAACGGAGAAGATAATGGATTAATTCCTGCTCCTCGATTTTTTAGGTCATCAGAACAAAGAAATAAACAATTAGGTAAAGCAAAGCTTAGGAAACGCGCACCTAATTACAAGAAAAAAATTAAAGCTTCTAGAAGATGGAAGAAAATTCAAAAGTTGGTAAGTAAACTTTACAGAAAAATTGCTAACCAACGTTTAAATTTTGTCCATCAAGTAACTACACGGATAATAAGCAGTAACAGCACGGTAGTAACCGAAAAACTAGAAATTAAAAAGATCAGTGCCAAAGCCAAGAAGGGTAAACGTAAGAAGCAAAAATCGGGTCTAAATAAATCAATTCTTGATGTAGGAATGGGAATGATAAAAGATGCCCTAAAAGCTAAGTTATCAGATATAGATGGGTTATTTGTAGAGGTTCCAACTCGTAAGGTAAAACCCTCTCAGACTTGTCCTAAATGCAAACATCAAGAAAAGAAAAATTTAGACCAGAGAATTCACGTTTGTAACAACTGTGGATATACTCAACAACGTGATATTGCATCAGCAGAAGTAATGTTACTTTGGCATTTAGATAATCTACCGGGGCTAGGAACTAACCTCGTAGACGCTGATGATTGTAGCTCTACTTCATGCACTCGTAAGCAAGCGGGAAGTATGAAGCAACCTTTGTCAGAAGAAGCGTCAAAAATCAACCTTTACTGGGCGGGATGTAGAAACCAGCCCTTCAACGAAGTAAGGGCTGGTAGTTCATGCAATACTGGTACAAGTAAAGTCACTTGTTGGATACGAAATGAATATTCGAGCGAGTAATACACCGCTTTCTGATTGGTCTGGAGATGGTTTAGCGGTAGGATTATTTGAAAATGAATTAGAATTAACCGGCGATTTGGCTAATTTGGATCAAAAATTAGCCGGTGCTTTAAAAGAATTAATAGATGACGAAGAATTTAAAGCAAAGCCTAATAGCACTGCTTTCACCCGCTTGAGTGGTGGTTCTATTCGTAAAATTATTTTAGTGGGTTTGGGTAAAGCCGAAGCTTTAAACGCTGAAAGCTTAAGATGTGCAGCCGCAGCAGTAGCTAAGTTAGCTAAAAAGCAAAAATGTAAGTCTTTAGCCATCAGTTTACCAACTTGTCATGATGACGCAGCCAAAACTGCTCAGGCAATTACTGAAGGGATACAGTTAGCGCTTTACCAAGATAACCGCTTCAAGTCAGAACCAGA
The DNA here is from genome assembly GCA_050329355.1 of Rivularia sp. (in: cyanobacteria). Classification (GTDB taxonomy): domain Bacteria; phylum Cyanobacteriota; class Cyanobacteriia; order Cyanobacteriales; family Nostocaceae; genus Rivularia. Next base: position 1,289 of record JBHJOU010000251.1, on the reverse strand, counting down.
AGAAAAAGAAACACAAGTAGAAACCGTAGATTTACTAGGTTTAGGCGGACAAGAAGCTGCCGTGACTCGCGCTGATCAAATAGCTTCGGGAGTCATGCTAGCGCGACAATTAGTGGCAGCCCCAGCGAATGAAGTAACCCCGGTGACTATGGCGGAAATTGCTCAAACTCTCGCTTCTGAACACGGTTTAGAAATTGAAATCCTCGAAAAAGAAGATTGCGAAAAGTTAGGAATGGGTGCTTTTTTGGGAGTAGCCCAAGCTTCCGATTTGCCTCCGAAGTTTATTCACCTGACTTACAAACCCCAAGGTACCCCCAGACGCAAGTTAGCAATTGTTGGTAAAGGTGTAACATTTGACTCTGGTGGATTGAATATCAAGGGTGCTGGTAGCGGTATTGAAACCATGAAAATGGATATGGGTGGTGCTGCGGCTACTTTGGGTGCTGCAAAAGCCATTGGTCAACTCAAGCCAGATGTGGAAGTTCACTTTATTTCTGCCGCCGCTGAAAACATGATTAGCGGACACGCTATGCATCCTGGTGATGTCCTTAAAGCTTCTAACGGTAAAACTATCGAAGTTAATAACACCGACGCTGAAGGACGTTTAACGCTAGCTGATGCGCTAGTGTTTGCTGACAAATTAGGAGTAGAAGCCATCGTCGATTTAGCAACTTTGACGGGAGCTTGTATCGTTGCTTTAGGAAATGATATTGCTGGTTTGTTTACCCCCAGTGATGAATTAGCATCCGAACTGCAAAAAGCTTCCGAAAGCGCTGGAGAAAAGTTGTGGCGAATGCCGATGGAAGAGAAGTATTTTGAAGGGTTAAAATCTGGTATTGCCGATATGAAAAATACCGGACCTCGTGCAGGTGGTTCGATAACTGCATCATTGTTCTTGAAGCAGTTTGTTAAGGATACCCCCGCTTGGGCGCATTTAGATGTTGCAGGTCCGGTGTGGACGGATAAGGATAACGGTTATAATCCTTCGGGAGCAACTGGTTTCGGCGTGCGGACTTTGGTTAATTGGGTTTTGAGTTAGTTTTTTAAGGTGGGCATTTATTTGTCCACCTTGATTTAATAGCGAGTTTTGCGCTCTTAACCAAGAATAAGCAGTATCAATCTCAACCTTTGCCGTTTGAGTAAACCTAACTTGAAATATCATACTTTTGTCGCATTTCTTGCTCAAATTCTTCCATAGAAACGGTTCTACCAGCCTCTACATCTTCTAGCCCCTGTTTTATTCCGGCTATGGCTTCCAACCTTTCCAACGCATCAAGCAATTTTTGATA
>JBHJOU010000021.1:0-6761 GCA_050329355.1 Rivularia sp. (in: cyanobacteria) | reverse complement strand
TAAGTAAGTATTTTCTCCTTGTCTCCCCATCCCCCCATCTCCCCATCTCCCCATCCCTTTTAACTTCCGTGTCGCTGCCGATGCCATTCCCAAGCGTGGGTAATGATATCCTTGATGTTGGTATATTGTGGCTGCCAACCTAGGATTTTACGAGCTTTTTGAGCGCTACCAATCAGGGCTGGGGGGTCTCCGGGACGGCGATCGCACTCTACAACTTTAATCTCTTTACCTGTTACTAGTCTTGCGGCTTCTATTACTTCTTTGACAGAAAAACCATTGCCATTACCTAAGTTAAAGAAGTCACTATCACCACCTTTGAGGAGATATTCTAAACCTAAAACGTGAGCATCGGCTAAGTCGCTAACGTGAATGTAGTCGCGAACACAAGTCCCGTCATTCGTGGGGTAATCGGTACCGAAAATCGAAATTGATTCACGCTTACCTAACGCTGTTTGTAAAACCAAGGGAATTAAATGAGTTTCGGGGTTATGATCTTCACCAAGTAAACCTTCGGGGTTTGCACCTGCGGCATTAAAGTATCGAAAACGTACCGATCTAAAGTCGTATGCTTCGTTAAAATCGGCAAGTATCCGCTCTACCATTAATTTAGTTGCACCGTAAGGATTGATCGGATTTTGGGGATGATCTTCCGGTATCGGTACAGTTTCGGGTACTCCGTATGTAGCACAAGTTGAAGAAAATACAAATTTCTTAACGGATGCTGCTAACATTGCCTCTAATAGGGTTATTGTACCGATAACGTTATTGCGGTAATATTTTGCTGGGTCAGTAACCGACTCTCCCACATAAGCGTAAGCAGAAAAGTGCATTACTGCTGCAATATTTCGTGTAGCAAACAACTTATCCAATAAATCGCGATCGCTAGTATCTCCCTCGATAAGTTCAACCTTAAGCACTTGTTCTACCAAGTCACGGTGTCCGTAAACTAAATTATCCAGAATCAAGACTTCATAACCTGCTTGCTTCAAAGCCAGTACGGTATGTGAACCAATATATCCGGCTCCTCCGGTGACTAAAATTGTAGTTTGTGCGGAAGACATAAAATTTCCTTTGAATTTGACAAGTACATAATTAATTTAATTTACTTAAGCGAGATTACTTATCCCTAAGACTACAAATACTCAGCATTGTTGAATAAAATTGCACTAAAATCACTACGAAGGTAATTTTAGTATGTAGGGTATAAGGTATTTGAAATCAAACAATGGTGCTACTACCATTTGACAGTAGAATAAATCAAATTGCCCCGAGCCATATAGATTGACCGTACAGAAACATTTGAGAGTAAATTTATGTTTGAATTATTAAGCCGAGTGCTTCTATGGCTACTTATAGGTACTGTCGTATTTAGCCTGTTCCAAAGATTTTACCCAACCGGCAATTTTGTCGGACGATTTGTAGTAGTAATTTTTCTGATTGTTTTATTGTTATCCTTTGTTAATCCTACCGAACCAGCTATCGCTTCATTATGGAGAGTAATATCTTTTCCTCTCAAACCTTTGGGAGCATCAATTTTGCTGATGACTTTCGCTGCTCAAAGAATAAAAGATGGAGAAATAGGCAAACCAGGAGGATATTTAATCGGCTGGGCTTTAACGATTTTATTCTTAGCCAGTACACCAGCGGTTGCCTATTTCTTGGTTCAATCACCTGTCGCACAGGTAGCTTATCCGAACGTAGCTTTAATTCAACCGAAATCTGCAACCCTTGTGGCATTTACAGGGGAAACGGATGTAGCGAATATGTCAGATGTAGTTAGCGATACTTCTATTTTCCCACTAAATGCAGGTCAATCAACAATAGCATTTAATCCTACTAAAATAAATATTCCTCCTTATCTTTTGCAAAGACCCGAGGCTATTCGTCGTCGTGGTTTAAGTTTAGAAGATTTTGTACCCAATGCAGAAACTCTACTATTAACTACTAGAGTTTGGGAAAGTTACCTGGCTCAGCTTAACACTTTCTTACGTCCGCGATAAGCACTATCAATATAAATATTCTAGGGTGTGGTAGGTACTATACCCTAGTTTTGATTTGTCAGCGGAAAGATATTTTATTAAAAAATCATGACTTCAAATAATGTGTCGGGACAAGATTTAGTATTAGTTGCTGGTGCTACAGGTGGAGTTGGACAATTAACTGTAGCAAAGTTACTTGACAAAGGTTACAAAGTAAGGGTTTTGACGCGCAACACTTCTAAAGCCGCAAATATGTTTGGGGGTAAAGTAGAAGTTACTATTGGTGATATCCGCAATCTCGAAACTCTACCAACAGCAATGACGAATGTAACTCATATTATTTGCTGTAGCGGTACTACTGCTTTTCCATCCGAAAGATGGGAGTTTGAAAACAATCCTAATTTTATCGAATATTTTGGATTGTTTTTTAATGCGGACGAAGCAAAAGCCAAAGCTAAAAATAGTCCGATGAAAGTTGATGCTCAAGGTGTGAGTAATTTAGTTGAAGTTGCACCAAAAGATTTAAAGCAATTCGTTTTTATATCTTCCTGTGGTGTTGAGCGTAAAAATGAATTTCCTTACAGTATTTTAAATAGCTTTGGCATTCTTGATGCAAAAAAACAAGCTGAACAAACTATTATAAATTCAAATATACCTTATACAATTATTCGTCCTGGACGTTTAATAGATGGTCCTTATACTTCCTATGACCTAAATAGTTTATTAAAAGCAAAAACCGACGGTAATTTAAATGTAGTATTGGGAACTGGAGATAAACTTACAGGACAAACTAGCAGAATTGACGTTGCAAATGCTTGTGTTGAATGTCTTAATAATTCGAGTTGTAATCACAAAGTTTTTGAAATAATTAATCAAGGGAAAAGACCATCTGTGATTGATTGGAATACTTTATTTGAGCAGGTTTGATTTGATTACGGTGCGTTATTTATATCAAATATTGTGGCATCGAAATTATGTTTTTCTTAACGCAAAGGAGTGCAAAGGTATACGCTGAGGAACGCAGAGTTTTTGATAAAAAACGAGGTAATTCTAGAATATTCTAGAACTACCCCGCTTTATATTAGTTAGAAGCTCTTAATTAACTCCTAACTCCTAACTTCCCTTAAGCAAACGCTGCTGTTTTCACATCATTGGTTGCTAATAATTCTTGCAACTCTTCAGCGTCTACGGTTTCTTTATCAATCAACATTGCTGCTAATTTGTCAAGAATGTGACGGTTTTCTTGTAAAACTTGTTTAGCACGGTTGTAAGCAACGTCTACTAAGTCGCGGACTTCCATATCAATGGTAGCTGCAGTTTCTTCTGAGAAATCACGCTCTGACATAATGTCACGTCCGAGGAACATATTACCTTGCTGACGACCGAGCGCCACTGGTCCGAGGTTATCGCTCATTCCGAAGCGAGTTACCATTTGGCGAGCTACACGAGCTACTTGTTGTAAATCATTAGAAGCACCTGTGGTAACTTCTTCTTGACCGTAGATTAATTCTTCAGCGATACGTCCACCCAATGCTACAGCCATTTGGTTTTCCAGATACGCTCGACTGTACAAACCACTGTCCATACGGTCTTCGCTAGGAGTAAACCAGGTTAAACCACCTGCACGTCCACGAGGAATAATGCTGATTTTTTGTACTGGATCGTAATCTGGCATTAAAGCACCAACTAAAGCGTGACCCGCTTCGTGGTATGCTACTAATTCTTTGCGTTTTTCGCTCATTACCCGGTCTTTTTTCTCTGGACCAGCTAATACGCGATCGATCGCGTCGTTAATTTCGTCCATGGAAATTTCGGTCAAGTTGCGTCGTGCTGCTAAAATCGCGGCTTCGTTGAGCAAGTTTGATAAATCCGCACCAGTAAAACCGGGAGTACGACGAGCAATTCTATCTAAGTCTACGTCTTTGGCTAAAGTCTTACCGCGAGCGTGAACTTTGAGAATTTCTACCCTTCCAGCGTAGTCGGGACGGTCAACAACTACTTGACGGTCGAAACGTCCGGGACGTAATAATGCTGCATCGAGTACGTCTGGACGGTTGGTAGCAGCAATAATGATGATGCCGGTGTTACCTTCAAAACCATCCATTTCGGTGAGTAACTGGTTCAAGGTTTGCTCCCGTTCATCGTTACCACCACCTAAACCCGCACCCCGCTGACGACCTACCGCGTCAATTTCATCGATAAATACGATACAAGGAGCATTGGCTTTCGCTTGCTCGAACAAATCGCGAACCCTTGAAGCACCCACACCGACAAACATTTCTACGAACTCCGAACCGGAGATGGAAAAGAAAGGAACCCCAGCTTCACCAGCTACCGCACGAGCTAATAAAGTTTTACCAGTTCCGGGAGGTCCAACTAAAAGTACACCTTTAGGAATTTTCGCACCAATAGCGGTAAAGCGATCAGCATTTTTGAGAAAATCTACTACTTCATTTAACTCTAGTTTGGCTTGGTCAATACCAGCGACATCACCAAAAGTAATTTGAGTTTGTGGCTCCATTTGCACTCTGGCTTTTGACTTACCAAAGTTCATCGCTTGGCTTCCCGGTCCGCTTTGAGCGCGTCGCAGTAAGAAGAACAAACCTACTAGAAGCAATACAGGGAAAAATAGGCTGCTAAGTGCTTTAAACCATAAACCTTCATCGGTTTGAGGCAATACAGAAATATCAACCTTGTTTTGGATAAGAGTATTAATCAGTTCTGAGTCATTAACCAAATTCACAACTTTTTTATTGGACTCGTACTTCGGAGTTACCAAAGCCCTTGAACGATCGGAACTCACACTAACTTTTTCTACTCTGCCTTTTTGAACTTCTTGGAGAAACTCAGTGTAACGCCATGAATCCGCATTTTGAGCTTGATTATTGTCAAAAAATGCTGTTCCTAAAGCAATGACAACAATAAAAAGCAGCGCGTATAGCCCCGCATTTCTCCATCTTTTATTATTCACCGAGGTCAATCCTCCTGTTTTTTTTCGTGTCGCGTCTCTATAATCAGAGAGATGGAATTCTTAAGAATTATGTTAACTTATCTTAACGTATACCAGAATGCGTACACATTATGCTAGTAAATATCTTTGTAATTCCTTAAAACAATAGTGCTGATTGTCGTATTGTAGCTTTCCTTGCGGGTGAATGACTTGGTGGATTGGTAGTATTTCCACTACACAGTTACTGTAGGCGATCGCCACAAATTTTTGGACTAGTTCCGGGGTAAAGGGTTCTTCTTTTACTTGATATTGTTCAGTTCGCAACCAATTTATCAGTTTTTCTCTCATAATTCCCGGTAAGATTCCCGCAGTTAATGGTGGTGTAAACCAACAGCGTTCGCACCATCCCCAAAGATTACCAGTAGTGGTTTCTAGCCAATTTCCCCCAGAGTCAGTTAAAATCGCCTCCTGGACATCTTGTTTCAAAGCTTGATTTTTAGCCAACCAAGCCGCTAGATAATTCCCAGTTTTATGAGAAGGTAAACTGCGGTATTGTTCTGTTTTGGCAATAGTTACGTTAACACCATACTTTTGTTTTTTTGTCAAATCATCAGGAATTAATCTACCAGTTATCCACTCCTTACCATCGGAGAACAAAGTAATTCTCAGAATTGGGTAATGATTTATCAGAATTGATGCTCCACGGCGGATATTTTGCCAATTGGGTTGTTCAAAATCCAATTTATATACGGAATCAAGCAGACGTTTTTGATGGGCTTCCCAATGAGTTAAACGGCTTTCGAGGGAGTTGTGATACACTCGCAAAGTAGTAAAGATTGTTGCACCAAATAATAAACCTGGTTCGTTAATTGGTAATTGAATAATTTCAGATTTGATTAATTCACCATTGTACCAATACATATTAAAGTGAGGAGTTAGGAGTTAGGAGTTAAGAATATTCAACTTTGACCTTTGAACTTTAACTTTTGACCTTTAACCTTGATTAAAAGGTTTAACCCAGCCCAATTGAAGAGCGCGATCAATAATCAAAGCTGTGACAGCAAACTCTAAAATACTCTCTAAAGCAAGTAACGCAAAAGGTAAAATTAAGAGGGGAAAATTTAATCCTACGTCTACTTGAGTTAAACCCCGCACCAATCCAAACGCAAATACACTACCAGTTTTCAAGTGCGGATTTTGATCTTTACGAATGATGTAGCGGTAGGTAACACCGAATAAAAAACCAGAAAATCCGGCAATTCCAGCACTGATCAACCACTGCCAATTTAGCGTAATAATACTGACGCTATACAGTTTACTAAAATACTCTTTAAATAAAAAATCATTAAAAATAGCAGCGAGAATAAATACCGCAGAAAAACTCAATGCACCTACGGAACCAGCCTTGAGAGATTCTAAGCGTTCAGTCATTAACTCAGCATTATAAGTTTGTTTCATCACAAGTATTACTAGTTTATAGATTAAACCATACCCATTACCAACTATCCATTACCAATCACCAATTACCTATTTCAACTAGTAACTGATAATTGTATGATAAATGTACAATTGTTTTAGGAAGTTTAAAAGTAGTATTATGGCGATTTTGACGTTAGGCTGGGTTTCTCTATTGGTTGTTTTTACTTGGTCAATCGCAATGGTAGTTTGGGGTCGTAACGGGCTGTAGAATCCGATATGGAAGTTCCATTTCTCAACATTTTGGCAATATCAGCCTTGGTGCTACTCGTATCTGTTACAGGTGGCGTGATTTATTTAACTTTAATGGAATGGCGCGATCGCCGTCTTCTAGAACAAGAAAAACGTGAAATGCG
>JBHJOU010000599.1:0-2454 GCA_050329355.1 Rivularia sp. (in: cyanobacteria) | reverse complement strand
CTGGCTTCATCCTGAAATTGAGATTCAAATTTCGCAAAATCTGGATGCTTTTGAAGTTTATGGTTAAGGGTTTTTATCACCACTTCCTGATGTAAGAAATGATGAGTTGCTTTGTAAGTAATACCAAAACCACCCCTTCCAATTTCCTGGTTGATAGTATATTTACCACCCTGTAAGGTTTTACCAGTTAGCATAGTGATTTTATTTTGGGATTTAACAATTGGCGAAAGCGGCAATCTAATTTATAATTTTAAACTAAGACTAGCTTGTTAGCTGGATACTTAGAAAACGAAATTCTTTAAATAGTAGCAAATAATACGTTAATATAGTTAATTTTAATTTATTGCTTTTTCGGCGTTGCATATTAATCTTTAATATGTAATTTGTTCTAAGTCTAAATCATCAATAGCGAAAAATAATCAAATATTTTTTTGTTTCAATTACTAATTTTTAAATAATTAAATAATTTTTAAATAATAAATAATTAAATAATTTTTAAATAATATCACAAAAAATAATTTTATATCAGAGGAAAATTATACCATGTTTGAGTTATTCTGTCCAATTCTTTTTGGCGACAATTAGAAGTCGGGTTTTGAGGATAACTCTGTTGTATCGATGATATTTGAGAAAAAACCCGACGAATGACTTTAACCTTTAACCTATGTTAAAATCTATGACCGATACCAAAATGAACTTTACTTTCCCCTTGGTCATTAAGACCATAGTCAGCACGAATTAGTCCTAAAGGTGAATTTAAACGTAAACCAGCACCGTAACCAAAACCTTCACCTGGTTTACCTCTGACTCCCGCAGGATTACCGATTACTGTGTCTCCAGAACCTAAATCTGTGGCAAAATCGGCGAATAAGACTCCTCCTAAAGAATCTAAAATGGGGATGGGAAAGCGATATTCTGCGGAAGCTAATACGTAAGAGCGCCCGTTACCAACATCACCAGCATCATAACCGCGAACGGAATTGGAACCACCTAAATTAAAAGTTTCGTAAGGAGGTAAATCCCCTATTACTGTACCGGCTTGGACGTTAAAGGCAAATACTTGACTTTGAGAAGATTCAAATAATTTTACTGGTACATATTGTGTATAATCAGCCCGTAAACGGTTCATTGAGATTTCTCCTTGTCCGAAGGGAAGCGATTGTTCCGTACTTAATTTGAGAACAGAACCTTGGGTGGGATTAAAAGCATTATCGCGCATATCTTTAGTCGCGTTTAGAGATACAGTTGCTAAATCATCAATACCAGTACCGCTTTTTGTCAAAGGATTACTTTGAGCGTCATTTGCGGTAATTTTGCCTTCTCTATCGCTGATACTAACGCGAGTGTAGTTAAACCCTAAACTAGTATCCCATCCGTCAATTGGACGTTGAAAACTGACACTACCACCAATTTTTCCTTCTCGGACTTTATCGCCGTTGGCTAATTTTATATCGCTGTCAAAAGTATCAGAGATTTGACGTTTACGAAAAGCATTTATACTGTAACCGAGACGCTCAGGGTTATTTTCTCGATAAGGACTGGTAAATCTACCATCAAAGTTGATATCCCGTTGAGAAAGTTGGAGATTAACATTTAAATTTTCGTTGATACCGCCAATATTGCGATCGCTATAATTTAATGTACCGATAATTCCTTGGTCAGCACTATAATTACCACCGACATTTACAGAACGCGCTCCAGTTTCTTTAATATAGTAAACCACATCAAGGTTGTTTGCATCACCTTCGAGTTCTAAATTAACTCTTTCAAATAATCCTGTAGCGTACAACCGCTGTATATCCTGTCTAATCTTGCTTTCTTGAAATACTTGTCCGGGTTGAAGTTGTATTTGCTTGTTCAAAAATTCCGCTTGAGTACGTCCCTGTATTGGCTTACCTTTTTTATCAACCGTTTGATTATCATCATTAATAAAGCGGAATTGAATATTTTTAATTGTACCTTCGGCTACATTTACATCCAACACCCCTTGACGATTAGGTTTAATAGCAATTACCCTTGCCAAACTATAACTATTTTCGGTATACCATTTATTAATATCTTCTACCGCTTTTTTCATCTCCATTGGACTAATCGGCTTACCAATTTGCGATTGAAAAATTGTTTGAGCAACTTGATAAGAAAGCGCTTTCGCCCCAGTTAATTGCAGCGAATTGACAACTATCGGTTTTACCTGGAATACCACACTCAAACCTTGCTCATTACTGCGACTGTTCACAGTAGCACCAGCAAATAAACCAGTATCTAAAATAGCCGTTACATCTTGTTCTAGTTGATTTTGGCTAGTTTCCCCACCCGGTTTTGTCTTAATTACACCTTGAATAACTTCCTGTAACTCCGAAGTAACACCTATTACCCGCACGTCAGTAGCAGGAACCACGAAATCATTTCCAGTTTTTACCGGAATCTGGGAAGGAGGAAGGGGGGGATTGGGGG
>JBHJOU010000244.1:0-10834 GCA_050329355.1 Rivularia sp. (in: cyanobacteria) | reverse complement strand
AAAAGAAGACTGCTTATGTGGAATTATTAGAACTAATCCGAGAAACTGAAGGTTCAGTAATTATTTACTGTTTAACACGCAAAAAGGTTGAAGAATTAGCTTTTAAATTACAACACGATCATATTTCTGCTTTACCTTATCATGCCGGTTTGAGCGATACCGAACGTAGCGAAAATCAAACCAAATTTATTCGGGATGATGCCAGAATCATGGTAGCAACTATTGCCTTTGGTATGGGGATTAACAAGCCAGATGTGCGTTTGGTAGTCCACTATGATATTTCACGGAATTTAGAAAGCTATTATCAAGAGTCGGGAAGGGCTGGTAGAGACAGTGAATCGTCTCGGTGTTTGCTGTTTTTGAGTTACAGTGATGTCAAAACTATTGAATGGTTGATTGAACAAAAAACTGACGAACAAGAACAAATGATTGCTAAGCAGCAATTGCGTCAGATGATAGATTACGCTGAAGGTACAGACTGCCGTCGCACAATTCAATTAAGTTATTTTGGCGAGAGATTTGCGGGTAATTGTGGTAATTGCGATAACTGTTGCAATCCTAAACCATTAGAAGATTGGACGATTGAAGCAATGAAATTTTTGTCTTGCGTCGCACGCTGCAAACAAAGATTTGGCATGAAACATATTATAGATGTTTTACGAGGTAGTAAAACTCAGAAAGTCCTTGATAAAGGACACGATAAGCTTTCTACTTATGGTATTGGTAAAGATAAAACTTTGGATGAATGGAGGATGTTAGGACGTTCTTTATTACATCAAGGTTTACTTGAACAAACGGACGATGGTTATGCAGTATTGAAACTCAATTCTTTTAGTTTGGAGGTGATGAAAAAACAGCGTTCGGTTTCAATTGTTGTTCCTCCCAAAGAAAAAGCGACTCTTCAAGTACGAAGTGATAAAGCACAAGAAGCTGATATTTTATTTCATAAACTGCGCGAACTTCGTAAACAACTTGCTGATTCTCAATCAGTTCCACCTTACATGATTTTTGGTGATTCTACTTTAAGATTGATGACTCAGGTAAAACCTAAAAATAAACAAGAATTCAGTCAACTTGCGGGAGTTGGTACTCACAAGCTAACTCAATATGGAGATAAGTTTATTCAGGTAATTCAAGGTTATTTACAAGATAAAAGTCCGCAAAAACAAAAATCTTCGTCTTCATCTACAAATGAAGAGATTTCTGATACTGAATTACAGACTTTTGAATTACACAAACAAGGATTGAGCATCCAAGAAATTGCTCAACAACGTGACCTTCGTTCTACTACAATTATTCGCCATCTTTCCGATTTGATTGCAAAAAATCAACCTGTAGATATAAATTTGATTGTTCCCCTTGACAAACAGAAAAAAATTCTCCAAGTGTTGGATATTTTGGGAGATATCGCTTTAACGCCGATTAAAGAGTATTTAGGTGATAGTTATAGCTTTGATGAAATTCGTTTGGTAAAGAATAAGTGGAAAAAGAAAAGTCATAAATAGGTAATTGGTAATTGGTAATTGGTAATTGGTAATTGTTCACGTGAGTTCGCTCAAGAATTCTCGATTACTGTTGTCTAGGAAAAGAAGCTGTAAAACTTTATTTTTTCGTGGGGTTAGAAGTCGGGTTTTTAAGATAAATCTGGGTTGTAACAGACAATCATCGTAAAAACCCGACTTCTGTGATTATCGTCCTTAATTATCAATTGAGCAATAATACTTATTTGTCAACAAATCCTAACATTTATATCCCAGCTAATGCCTTGCTAGAGTCGATTGAGTCCCAAATGTCAACATATTATGACATATAGATCCCGAAATAGCCTATAAATTCGTACTTAGGATAAAAAAGTATTCTTTACCCCCTTGATCCCAACCGGGTAATTGTAGTTAATATTTAGTAGCAAGTAATTCTTCTCCAGTGATAAATGCTCATATGTAGCATTAGAAAAACTTTTACTTTGTGGTGAGAGTTGGGAAGGGGGAAGAATTGGAAAGAAAAGATTAGAAATCGTGATTTTCTATGCTCTTTCATTGTTTAACTTTGAACCCTATTTTTATTGGGACTTTTTTCTGTAGAAGTAAAACACATTCTTGCATTGAAAAATTGACATAAACGTAACAAGACAAGTTGATAAAAAATTTGGGGTAGATGTAATTAGACCGACCTCTCCTTAATAAAATAAATTTCTCACAATCAACTTTAGGAGGTCTTTATTCATGGCAAAAGAACGCCCACCACTAGAAGAAATGACACTACGGCAACTGCGTAAAGTTGCCAGTGAATATAGCGTATCTCGCTATAGTCGAATGCGGAAATCGCAATTACTTGCAGCAGTTCAAGAAGCAGAGAGTAAAAAAATATCCAGACAGGCAGAACGTTCATTGGAGGCACAGGAGACAGTGGAAGCAGCAAAATTCGAGTTGGGACAGGAAGATAGAACTGGTGGTACTCTGGCTTTGGTTGACGAGGGACTTGCTGACTTACCTGCTGGTTATGGTGAGAGTCGGATTGTATTAATGCCTCGCGATCCACAATGGGCCTATGCTTATTGGGATATTTCTAACGAGCATAAAGAAGATTTACGTAGACAAGGTGGACAGCAGCTTGCGTTGAGAATTTACGATGTCAGTGACATTAACTTGGATCATCAAAGCGCTCATAGTCTGCAAGAGTATCCTTGTGATGAACTGGCGCGGGAATGGTATTTACCGATTCCAGTTAGCGATCGCGATTATATAATCGATATTGGTTATCGTTGTGGTGATGGTCGTTGGTTGGTACTGGCTCGTAGTGCAAGAGTACACGTTCCCCCTGTATATCCTTCTGACTGGATCGAAGATGTGTTTATCACCGTTGATTTTGAAGAGGATTTACGCGGTCAGACTAAGTATGAATTAGTACCACCTGCGAAGAAAATGCCTGTTTCTGCTGGTGCAGGTAGCAACGGTAATGCGAATGCTAACGTTAACGGGATTTACGAACAAATATTCGGCATGGCTGAATCCGCAGAAGCAATGCGGGTAGCTGGTTCGATGTTCGGTTCCCAGCAACACGTTCCCGGTTCCATGGCTCCGGAACAAGCTATCAGTTCCTATATTTTCCCATCTGGTGTGGGTATGTGGGCGCTTCCCACAGCATCGGGTGTAAATATGTCTGGTGTTGGTATGAGTGCATCCGCACCCCCAGTACGTCCCCGCAAATTCTGGTTAATTGCTGATGCTGAGTTGATTGTGTACGGTGCTACCGAACCAGATGCTACTGTAACAATTGGCGATCGCGAAATCAAACTGAATCCCGATGGTACATTCCGCTTCCAAATGTCCTTCCAAGATGGTTTGATTGATTATCCAATTAAAGCGGTTGCGGTTGATGGTGAGCAAACCCGTTCAATTCAGATGAAGTTTACTCGTGAAACTCCATCACGTAATACCAATACTAAGGATGAAGCGGTTTTAGAATGGTTTTCTTAATTTCATATTTTCAATAAGATCAACTCGAATTAATTTGATTTATCTCCCTACATAAATTATGTAGGGAATTTTTTTGCTGGAATAATAAGAAGTCGGGTTTTTATGAGGATTTTCTGGTAGTACAAATATAATATTCTAAAAACCCGACTTCTGTGATTACTGGGTGAGGTGAGAAGTCGGGTTTTGATGACGGTGTTCAGATCCCCGACTTCTTGAAGAAGTCGGGGATCTAAATTCTCAAAAACCCGACTTCTATAATTACACCTTAGATTAAAAAAGAAAAACTTGTGCCGGAGGATGCACAAAAACGGCGAATAAAAGAAGAGAATATACTCAGAAATAGTAGATATAGGAATCCTATAGATATGTTCAATAGGAATTTTATCGGGATAATATTGATAGTTGTCGGTGTTTTATTTTTTCGTTCTTATCAAGAAAATAATCAAAATTCAGAAGATTTAGAGCAAAAGCCATCAATAAATCTCAAGGAAGAAAATATATCGTCAGAGAATAAATCAAAGTTATCAAAAGACATTTTTACTAATTGCATTGGAGAAAACAAAAATTTTAGTATAGAATTTTTTAAAACCAATAATTTAGGAGAAAAATCCGATAAAGGAATTAATCATGTAATTGTTTTTAATCCGAAATCTCCAGAATTAGATTTCAAAGTAAATGTAGGTTTAGCTCACAATATTTATGCGGAAAATGATAGTGGAAAATTGCGTAAAGAATACGTTCCCAAATTATTTCGCGAAATAATCGGTGATGAAAACGCTTTATTAAATGGTAAAAAACCTATTGCTGCAATTAATGCCGATTATATCGATACAGATGATAAACCCCAGGGTTTGAATATTTCACGGGGAATTGAATATTCAGGAGATTTTAAAGATAAACGTTCTTCTTTCGGGGTATCTGGAGGAGAATCTTCTCAACGTCAAGCGACTATTGGAGTAGGTAGAAGAAATCGTGATATTCTTAATTACAACTTAGTAGGAGGTAACGGCAGATTTTATACTGAAGGTAAGTTTAAGGATATTTGTGAAGCATTAGGAGAATTTGCTTGTACAAGCGCAATAAATCGTTCGATGGCAGCCGTTACCAATCAAGGTTATGTAATTTTATTAGTTAATGATGCCAGAGCTAATTCCGATATTGAAATAACTGATGTTAATCGAGAACTTTTACCAGATATGTTTGATGATGTTTTAGAAGGAATTGCTCGAAATAATTGTTTAGGTAAAGTAGAAGAAGGAATATTATTTGATGGTGGAGAATCTCCCGGATTATTTTATAATAATAAAACCTATGTAGAAAATTTAGGCGCAATTGGTTCGGTATTTTTGATTTATAAGAAATAGGTAATTGGTAATTGGTAATTGGTAATTAAAAACTTATACTCCTAACTCAAAACTCCTAACTCAAAACTCAAAACTCCTAACTCAAAACTCAAAACTCCTAACTCAAAACTCCTAATTCCTAACTCCTAACTCCTAACTCCTAACTCCTAACTATCAAAGCATAAGTCTTAGGGCAGATAAAGCGCGATCGCAATTAGCGGTAGGCTAGAGTAATACCTATAACGGCTAATATGACACATAATGAAATTGCCGATACACTCACAGAGTTATTTGGTACATCTGCGGTAAATGTTCTCGCACCTGGATCTTGGCAAGTTGAAACTGCTACTTTTCGACTACTGTTATTGCTGAGCGAAGATCAAAGTTGGTTGCGAGTTTTGTTACCAATTATGCCAGCACAGCAAGCACAACCGTTTTTACAACAGTTTTTTGAAGCTAATTTTGATGATACTCAACAAGTACGCTATGCTTTACAGCAAGATGTGCTGTGGGGAGTATTTCAGCATAGTTGCGCTAGCTTGGTTGTAGAAGATTTTCGCGATGCGATCGCCAGATTAATTTCTCTGTATGAAGTCGGTTTTGATGACGCTTTTAATCGGTTAACTGAAACCAAAATTAAGGAAATTGTTCAAGTTTCTAAACAGCAAGGAAAATCAATAGATGAGACGATGCAAAATCTTGAGCGTTTTTATGCTGAAGGTTTAATGGGTGAAATGGATCAAAGTTCCGAATCGCAAGAACGAGTTTTAGCTGCTTGGAAGCGACAATTAGAAAAGTTGTGGAATGAAGAGTAATCAGTCAATTAAGTTGTCATGCCTTTAATTTGTATTTTTCTAGCGGGCAGGATGCCCCGCACTACAAAACTTTAATCAAATTTGAATATACAAATTAAAGGCTTCCTAGCTTATCAACTATCAACTGTCAACTATCAACTGTCAACTAACAAATGGATATTGTCGAAATATTAAAAGCAGATTATCAACGTTTTCCCGTGAATCAAACTTACAGCATTTACGCGGAAGATGTTTACTTCAAAGATCCGATGAATAAGTTTAATGGGGTTGAACGTTATAAATTAATGATTAAGTTTATTGAAACCTTCTTCCTCAAACCTCAGATGGATTTGCATGATATCCGCAAGGAAGGAGATACTATCAAAACTGAGTGGACTCTAAACTGGAATACACCTCTACCTTGGAAACCACGAATTTCTATCCCTGGATGGAGTACGTTGGTTGTAAATTCTGATGGGTTGATAATTTCTCACATTGATTATTGGAAATGTTCGCGATTGGATGTGGTTAAACAGCATTTCTTTTCTTTAAAGAAGTCATAATGTAAATAAATGTAAAAGCTTCTCAGGAAACAAAAAGGAAATAAATTTTATTCATGCGCGTAATTTTAATGACAGGGAAAGGTGGTGTGGGCAAAACTTCGGTTGCTGCGGCTACGGGACTACGTTGTGCGGAATTAGGTTATCGCACGCTGGTTTTAAGTACAGATCCAGCCCATTCTTTAGCAGATAGTTTTGATTTGGAACTCGCACACGAAGCGCAACAAGTTCGTCCAAATTTATGGGGTGCGGAATTAGATGCACTTTTAGAACTTGAGGGAAACTGGGGTGCTGTGAAGCGCTACATTACTCAAGTTTTACAAGCTAGGGGGTTGGAGGGAATCCAAGCTGAGGAGTTAGCGATTTTACCGGGGATGGATGAGATTTTCGGTTTGGTGAGAATGAAACGTCATTATGATGATGGTGAATATGATGTTTTAATTATTGATTCTGCACCTACAGGTACGGCTTTACGGTTATTGAGTTTACCGGAAGTTGGTGGTTGGTATATGCGGCGTTTTTATAAGCCTTTTCAAAATATTTCGGTAGCACTACGTCCGTTGGTGGAGCCGATTTTTAGACCAATTGCTGGTTTTTCGCTACCTGATCGAGAGGTGATGGATGCACCTTATGAATTTTACCAGCAAATCGAAGCGCTAGAAAAAGTATTAACTGACAATACTCAAACCTCGGTGCGTCTGGTTACTAACCCCGAAAAGATGGTGATTAAAGAATCTCTCCGCGCTCATGCTTACTTAAGTTTATATAATGTCGCGACGGATTTAGTAATAGCAAATCGGATTATTCCCCAATCGGTACAAGATCCATTTTTTCAAAGATGGAAAGAAAATCAAGAACAATATCGTCAACAACTTCATGAAAATTTTCATCCTTTACCCGTCAAAGAAGTTCCACTTTTTTCTGAAGAAATGTGTGGTTTAGCAGCTTTGGAAAGACTCAAAGAAACACTTTACAAAGATGAAGATCCGACTCAGGTTTATTATAAAGAAAATACAATTCGAGTTGTTCAAGAGCAAAATCAATACAGTTTGGAATTATATCTACCCGGCATTCCCAAAGATAAGGTAAATCTGAGTAAAAGTGGCGATGAATTAAATATTACTATTGGTAATCATCGTCGCAATCTGGTTCTACCGCAAGCTTTAGCCGCACTGCAACCAGTCGGAGCAAAAATGGAAGAAGATTATTTAAAAATCCGTTTTGCGGAAGTTGTTAAGGCTTAGTTATAATTTATCTCAGGTGGGCATCGTCCCACCTACATATTTGGAGATAACAGGATTAATTTTTCAATAAATAATTTTTCAAACTTAAATTCTTAATAATTATAAACTTAAAAATTAAATTTTAATTAAATTAGGGTAAGTGTTCTTACTGAAGACATTATCGTGGGAAATATTTCACAATATTTTTAGATTTAATAAAACTAAATTAGCTGTTCCCTCCAATAAAAATGACTTTATTCCAGCACAAACACTTACCGATAAATATCGAGCAAGACGATTTACTCTACCGGATTACAAACTGTATTCGTCATTCATTAGAATTAAAAGAAACCCTTGCAAAAATAGTCTCGGAAGTGAGGCTTTTTCTTGCTACTGACCGGGTAATGATTTATAGTTTTCATGCTGATGGTAGCGGTCAAGTATTTGCGGAATCAATTAATCATAAATTACCTTCTTTATTAGGGTTAAATTTTCCAGCAGATGATATTCCTCCTCATGCTAGGGAAATGTTTATTAAATCGCGAGTACGTTCGGTTGTTAATGTCGAAACCGGAGAAATTGGTAAAAGTCCAATATATGAAACCGAAACCGGAGAAATTATTTCAGAAGATATATCATACCGCACCGTAGACCCATGTCATGTTGAATATTTAACAGCAATGGGGGTAAAGTCTTCTGTAGTCACGCCGATTTTTCATCAAGAGCAACTTTGGGGGTTATTAGTATCTCACCATTCCGAATCCCGCTCGATTTCCGAACAAGAATTAAAAATAATGCAAATGGTTGTAGATCAATTATCAATAGCCATTGCTCAAAATATTCTTCTCACTCAAGCCCGCCAACAAGCCCGACGAGAAGCGATTATTAGTAGTATAGTCACTTTGCTGCATTCATTGAAAGATATCCCCTTACAGCCAGCTTTAGAGCAAGCTGTTGCGGCTTTTGAGGGTTGCGGAGGTAGACTTTGTATCAGAAATCAAGTTGATAAAAGTTTCACTGAATGCTTAGAAACTGGCAGTGAATTAATAAATAAATTAATAAAAGTTTATACTCACGGTCTTCAACCAATAATGCCAGAATTAGCAAAATATTCGTTGATGGAACAGTATAGCATTTGGAAGGAATACTACAAATCTGGTAACTATGATGTTTGGGGAATTTCCGATATTCATCAAATATCTGGCTTGCGAAATCTGCAAGTTGCTTTTCAACCGAATAAAATTCGCAGTATTTTGATGATTCCGCTGATTTATCATCAGCAATTGCTCGGTTATTTAACTATTTTTCGTGAAGAAATAAATACAGAAACCCTTTGGGCTGGACAAATTGATGCCGATAACAGGCAAATTTATCCACGAAAATCATTTGAAGTATGGCGAGAATTTAAAACATCACAAGCTCGTCAATGGACTAAAGAAGAAATAGAATTAGCAGAAAAATTGGGTGAAAAATTTGCCGTTGCAATTCATCAATACGAATTATATCAACAACTACAAGCTTTTAATAACAACTTAGAAAGCCAAGTCAAACAGCGTACACACGCATTGCAACAAGCAACGGAACAACAACAAATCTTGTTTGAAGTAGTTACCAAAATTCGCGAATCTTTAGATTTAGACATTATTTTTCAAACTACAACTCAACAAGTATGTCAATGGTTGCAAGCAGATAGAGTCGCAGTATACCGTTTTAATGAGGATTGGAGCGGTGAATTTATTGCCGAGTATGTCGGTAAAGGCTGGGTAAAACTGCTAGATTCGGGTACTAATAAGGCTTGGAAAGATACTTATTTACAAGAAACCCAAGGTGGAAGATGTCGGTTCAATGAAAGTATTGTAATAGATGATATTTATCAAACTGGCTATGCTGATTGTCATCTAGAATTTTTAGAGCAAATTCAAGCAAAAGCATATGCTGTTGCACCGATTTTTAGAGGAGAAAAACTTTGGGGTTTACTTGCAGCTTATCAAAACTCGGCACCTCGTCACTGGGAAGCATCGGAAATAAAATTTTTATGTCAAACTGCGGCACAATTTGGAGTAGCCCTCCAGCAAGCAGAATTACTCGCTCAAAGTAGATTACAAACTGAACAAATAAAAACAACACTTAGCAATTTAAAAAAAGCCCAAACCCAATTAATTCAAAGTGAAAAAATGTCCTCTTTAGGACAATTAGTTGCAGGAATAGCCCACGAAATTAATAATCCTGTTAACTTTATTTACGGTAATATCGATTATATCCATCAATACATAGAAGATTTGTTGGGAATTTTAGAACTTTATCAACAAACCTGTGAACAAACTAATTCTCAAATTAACGAGCGAGCGCAAGAAATTGATTTAGAATTTTTAATTGATGATTTACCGAAGATGCTATGTTCGATAAAAATAGGAGCATCACGAATTCGCGAAATTGTTTTATCTTTACGCAATTTTTCCCGACTCGATGAATCCGATTTAAAAGTTGTTGATATTCACGAAGGGATTGATAGTACATTATTAATTTTGCAATACCGTTTAAAAGCACAATCAGATTTTGCAGGTATTCAAGTAATTAAAGAATACGCCAATTTACCTAAACTTGAATGTTATCCCGGACAGTTAAATCAAGTATTTATGAATCTTTTTAGTAACGCAATTGATGCATTGCAAGAAGGGATTAATAAAAGTTTTTGGGAAGAAGAAACTGATAATAATCAATCTCTAATTCCTAAAATTAGGATTTGTACTCAGATGAGTGCAGATGAAAATCAAATCGTAATTAGTATCGCCGATAACGGCTTAGGTATGACTGAAGAAGTTATTAAACGAATGTTTGACCCATTTTTTACAACTAAACCAGTAGGAAAAGGAACTGGTTTAGGATTATCAATTAGTTATCAGATAATAGTTGAGAAACATCATGGTGTTTTCAAATGCAATTCTGTATCCGGTAAAGGCACAGAATTTTCAATTGAAATTCCAATTAAGCAAAGTAAATTAGGGAATAGTTGACAGTGGACAGTGGACAGTTGACAAACAACCATCAACTATCAACCATCAACCATCAACTATCAACCAACAACTATCAACCATAGCGGTTTTTACTTGAGTGGAATACAGATTTTACCTCACCCCGCCCTTCGGACACCCCTCTCCTTATCAAGGAGAGGGGAAGGGGGTGAGGTTTTAGTGTATTGGACTCAACTGAAATTTACTATATCAACTGTCAACTTCTTAATTGTACTGGCATTGCTAAATAAATCATCTTGACTCCTCCGATGGGAGAAAAAATAACGGGAGCTAAATTGTTGTTTAACTGCATTTGAATTTCTGCCGAAGGTAATGCTTTTAAACCTTCCATCAAATATTTAATATTAAAAGCAATATCAATATCTTCTCCTAATATCTGTGCCGGCATAGATTCCATTCCACTACC
>JBHJOU010000829.1:0-4765 GCA_050329355.1 Rivularia sp. (in: cyanobacteria) | reverse complement strand
ATACCCCAAAGTTAAACGCTGATCCATGACTGCTGTTGTCGATAAAACTCCTACCATTTCCCAGGATTTACCTGTCATATCCATAATTTGATTGCATAAATACATCAAACCACCACATTCGGCAATTGTGGGTATTCCTGATAAAATCGCGGCTTTGACAGCATCTCTGACGCAGGTATTTTCTGACAATTTTTGAGCGAAAACTTCCGGGAAACCTCCCCCAAAATACATTCCTTGAATATCTTGAGGTAATTCAGTATCCTCCAAAGGACTCCAGAAAACCAATTCCGCACCCAGCTTTTGTAATATATCGAAATTATCTTGGTAGTAGAAATTGAAAGCTTTGTCATATGCTACAGCGATTTTTATTGATGAAGAAGGGTAATCCCTCCATCCCCTTGCCTCCCCATCCCCTTGTCCCCCCATCCCCTTGTCTCCCCATCCCCTTGTCCCCTTGTTCCCCCATTTTAAAAGTGGTAATAAACTTTCCCAGTCAAAGCAACTTTCACCGAGATTTACCAGTTTATCGATTAGTTCATCTAATTCGGGAAGTTCTGTTGTTGGTATTAAACCCAAATGGCGATCGCTAATTGTAATATTATCTTGACGCTTCAATACACCAAAAAGGGGTATTTGTAAAGGTTCGAGGGAATTTTTGAGCAGAGATAAATGGCGATCGCTACCGACACGATTTAAGATTACCCCAGCAATGTTAACTTGTTGATCAAAAGAGCGATAACCGTGGACAATTGCAGCGACAGAGCCTGATAAACGACTGCAATCAACGACTAATAAAACGGGTAAATTTAATAACTTAGCAATATGAGCCGTACTCGCAAAATTATCAACCCCTCCCTTTACTAAGGGGAGGGGAAGGGGTGGGGTTTGTTTGTTATTTACCATAACCCCATCAAATAAACCCATTACACCTTCAATTAGGGAATATTCACATAAATTAGAGTAATGATCAAAGCATTCTTTTAGATAATTTTCAGAAGTTAAAATCGGGTCTAAATTACGACAAGCACGACCAGTAACGTGCTGATGAAACATGGGGTCAATATAATCTGGTCCAACCTTAAAAGATTGTACCTGTAAACCGCGTCGAGACAAACAGGACAATAGGGTAAGCGTTACCGTAGTTTTGCCCACCCCACTGCGTTCTCCTGCAATAATTAAAGCCATGAATTAAGAGTTAAGAGTTAGTACCACCGGAGTTAGGAGTTATGAATTATAAATTATACAAGTATTTATGCTTAATTATTCATGAATTATTGTTTTGATCTCGATTAATAGCTGATATTTTCTTTGAAGAGAACAGAGAACGAAAAACAGAGGGATATCTCAGTTTTCGGTTGAATTTAATACTTGGACTTGGATATCTATCCAAAGCAAAAACACCGCTTAAGCGGGAGTGTGTGAGATGAATGTGATTTGTGTCATGAATTTTAGTAATTACAATCATAGATTTTAGTGGCTATGATTATTGATTTTTATAATTAAATGTCTCGTTGTTAAAACTCAATATATTATTTAATTATTTAGTGTTTATTTCTAGTAAATATATTTAATATTTATCAAATAATGGAACTTATTATTTATTAATTACGGTCAATTATTGAGTATTGTATTATTAATTGTAAAATATGGAAGCTAATTACTATCAAAGCTGGACTATTGAAATTGCTAAAAATTTTAAAAACGAATTGCCAATATTGGGGTTAGGGCTTTGTGAAGAATCAGGAGAAGTAGCACGAATATTAAAGCGTTATTGTAGAAATGACCGAGATTTAGAGAAATCTGAAATTGAGGAAATTACTAAATCTATGAAAGGCGAGTTAGGAGATGTGTTATATTTTGTAGCTTTTCTTGCGTCAAAATTTAATCTAAGCTTAGAAGAATTGATGTTAGGAAATATGCATAAGCTTGAACAAAGAATGTGTAACGGAACACTTT
Organism: Rivularia sp. (in: cyanobacteria); assembly: GCA_050329355.1. Classification (GTDB taxonomy): domain Bacteria; phylum Cyanobacteriota; class Cyanobacteriia; order Cyanobacteriales; family Nostocaceae; genus Rivularia. Next base: position 2,809 of record JBHJOU010000829.1, on the reverse strand, counting down.
TAGACCGTTAATACAGAAAGACGTTGCAATGCAACGTCTCTACAAAATTAATATGTATTACCACAAAGATAAAATAGTATAACTCCGGTGGTACTAATTCCTAAGTTTTATTAGCTAATTGAATTAATTGTGCTGTAACTTTCAAACTTTCTTCAAAAAGTGCTTCCTTACCCCAACGTTGTACTTGTTGAGAAAGTAAAGCTTCGGCTTTTTGTTCAGAAAGTGAGGTTATTTGTTGAAATACCCCAGCAGATTGAGCGCCACCTTGGGTTTCCATCCGCATACAACCGCCGGTTTCCGAACAAATTAAAGTACCGCAGTTTGCTTCTGGATTAGTCGAACTCAAACGTATAGCAATTAAATCGCCGGGAATATCACCAACATCACCGACGGGAACTCCTGCTAATTCGGCTTGTATTTCCCTTTGATTGTCTCCCATGAATTTAAAGCGTTTAATAATATAGTCGCCGAGTTGTTGTTCAAAGGAAACCGCACGCCAATTTAAACGACTTGCTAACCAACCTAAAAACAGTAACGCTTGAGCAGAATTGCCTTTTTCATAGTCGATATTAACTCGATCTACTTCCATTAAACCTTTACGTCGGGATGGTGCATCATAAGCTTCTGCTGTTAATTCTTGCCATCCTCCCACACGTCGCCAGTTTAAATCAGCAAGCGGGATGCCATTCTCAATCAATTCTTGCAGCCTGAGTAAGTCGTTTTCTGGCTCATTAAAATTACAAGAATCAACAATAACGTTATCGCATACAGTGGAAAGTCTCTTGAATAAAAGATTGTTCGGATCTGGTGTTGCTTTCCACCAAATAAACTTGGGTAAACCGCCAATCAACAATGCTGGAAGCATACCACCAATACGTTCCAAAGCTAAGGCGGTTCCAGTTAAAGTAATATATTCGCAACAAACGAGGGAAGAAGAAGATTGTTTTTGAATCGGACAATAAGCAGAAACTTGCGCCTTAACACCTTCATCTTCACCGACTACGGGTATTAAACTAATAATACGACAAGGATTACGCAAAGCAATTTCGTCAGCAATTCTAGCGCTGGCTGCATCTGGAGTATACTGAGCAGCATTGTTGCCATTCTCATCTGTGGTATTACCACCGCCGTAAAGTTTAGCAAGTTCTTCCCGCAGTCGTGTTAACATTTGCGGACTAGTTTTACCAGTTCGTTCCAAACCAAGAGCTTTTTGTGCATCTCGTAGAGCCGATACAGTTTGTGGTCCGAGGATACCATCAATTGGACCTTTGTAAAATCCTAAAGCAGCCAACAAATACTGGGTTTGCTCTGGTTCGTAAATTACCAAAGTAAATGTAGTTGCTCGCGTAGCTACAGGAAGCGCTCCGTCTTCACCACCAATACCGTAACTTTGCCAAATTTTGCTTAGTTCGGTTTCAATTTCGTTGAGTGAAACATCTTTGGGAGCCTGAAGTGAAAAAATAGTGGGTGCTTGGTTCGTCATAACAATTTTGGATTTTGGATTTTGGATTTTGGAATACAATTTTAGATTTTGGATTTAGGGATTGGAAGTTAGAATTCCCACAGTACGACTGATTAAAAATACCTTTTACCCTTAACGAGTTTTAAAACTTACCCTCTTCTTATGATTTTGGAATCATAAACGCTTCGTAAGCTAGTTTCAGCAATTAAGTCATCGTCTTGGGTAAATCTCAATTCTCAATCCAAAATCTAAAATCTAAAATCTAAAATTCTATAGTCTGCGCCAACGGCGGTTGTCTCGGTTAATTAATAACTCTGCTTCTACAGGTTCCCAGGTACCAGCTTCATAGTTCGGAACTGTTGCTGGGTCTGCGGGGGCATCCCAAGCGCTTATAATTGGTGTTACTACCTGCCAAGCAGCTTCTACTTCGTCTCCTCTGGTGAACAAAGTTTGGGCGCCCGTCATACAATCTAAAAATAAACGGTCATAAGCGTCGGATTTTGCTTGCAAACCAAATGAACCGTAAGTAAAGTCCATGTCAACAGCACGAGTGCGGAAATTTCCTCCAGGAACTTTCACATCAAAATGCAAGGAAATTCCTTCATTTGGCTGAATCCGCATGGTTAAAATATTGGCACTTCTCTGTTGTGCCGCCGATTGAAACATCTGTGAAGGAACTTCGCGGAAGTGGATGGAAATCTCACTAACTTTTTTCGGCATCCGCTTACCAGTACGCAGGTAGAAGGGAACTCCTTGCCAGCGCCAATTATCAACTACAAATTTTGTGGCGACAAATGTAGGTGTTGTAGATTTCGGGTCTACCCCTGGTTCTTCGTGATACCCCGGTACAGACTCTCCTTTCATCCAACCAGCGCTATATTGACCCCGTACTGCGGAATTAGCCAAATTTTCTATATCAGCTAGTCTAGTAGCACGTAATACTTTTACTTTTTCAGTGCGGATGCTATCAGCATCCATGGCGTTAGGAGCTTCCATCGCAGTCAGACAGAAAAGTTGCATCAAATGGTTTTGCAACATATCCCGCAATGCACCGGAACTTTCATAATACCCGGCTCGGTCTTCAACTCCTACTGTTTCGGCTACTGTTATTTGTACATGGTCTACAAATTGACGATTCCACAATGGTTCAAAAATTGCGTTTGCGAAGCGAAAAACTAATAAATTTTGAACCGTTTCTTTACCTAAATAGTGGTCAATTCGATAGACCTGTTCTTCTTTACAATATTTTTGTACCGCTGCATTGAGATTTTTGGCAGATGCTAAATCTCGACCAAAAGGTTTTTCAATTACTAAACGGTGTTTTTCGGGGTCTTCAAGCATTCCCCC
>JBHJOU010000496.1:0-8965 GCA_050329355.1 Rivularia sp. (in: cyanobacteria) | reverse complement strand
TGATAACTGATAACTGATAACTGATAACTGATAACTGATAACTGATAACTGATAACTGATAACTGATAACTGATAACTGATAACTGTTAAAACTTTCCTAAATCTAAATTGTAATTAACGCTAAAAAACCAACCGTCAAAATCAATATTGCTATCTGTGGAATTACCTAGAGTAAAACCGCTTTGTAAGTTAATGCTGCTTAAGTCTGATATTCCGTATTTTAAGTTAGCGGATAATCGATGATATTGATCTTCTCTGCTTTGTTCTAAAAAGTTTGATAAGTTAAATTGATAATCGATACCGATTCGCAATGACTGCTGTAAATTATAGTTTAAAGATAACCAAGCATAGTTAATTATTCGGTTGCGTTTTTCGGGTGGGTCTGTAATACTCAAGCGAAGTTCATAGAAGCTATCTAAGTTCAATTTTGGTGTGATTGGGTCTCTTCTTCCTAGAGAAAAGCGAAAAGAGTTCTCATCTAAAAATTTATCTCCTGATGAAAAGTTAAAGCGATCGCTATCTTTTGCATAAAATAATTGTTGATTACTCCATCCAATTTCACTGTACATTCGACTGCTTAACTGCTGTAAAACACCCAAGTTAAATCTTAGTTGGTTATAGTTAAATTCCGACTGGTCGCTGTATGTAATTATGCTGCCATTAATCGAACCATTTAAGTAAGTTCTCGAACCAATTTTAAAGGGTGCTGCGGCAAGTGTCAGTCCAGTAAATATTAAACCGTCATCAATTGCATTGGTTCCAGAAGAGAAGATATTGCTTGTATGAAAGTAACCAACATTACCTAATAAATAGCCTATGGGTTTAATCTTTGCTACAGGTTTTTCTGTTGGTGGTGGTACTTTTTGCTCTGGAGGTTGTGGTGTTTCTATCGGAATTTCTTGCGCTCTAATAATACCCAATTCTCCGTTGTTCGGTTGTTCTAACTTTTTTTTATTCTCTGCAAGTCGCTGTAATAATAGTTCTAATCTTTTAGAATGTTCGTTTTTAAGGGAATCTAACTTTTTCTCAATTTCTTCAGGAGAAGGTGCAGGTAAGTCTGTAGGCTGACTGTCTAAAGGTGGAGGATTTTTTTCAACGTTTTCTGGGGTGGGTGGTGATGGTGGTGATGGTGGTTCTGCGTTTTGCGCTATCTGTATTATATTGGTCGGTGATTCCCTATTTGAATTATTGGAAATTAATAAATCCGCACATCCTAAATCTGTTAAATCTGGATTTATAAAAGTATCTTGCTTGTATTGGAAATTAATCGCATCTGGTAGAGGTTTGGAAGTCATAGGGAGCATTTTGCTTCCACTACAATTATCTTCGTCTACAATTAGGATGCTCTGTTGCTCCTGACTTAATCCTTCCGTTTTATTTTCAAAGCAGTTGGTGTAAATTATGGACGGCTGCAAGTTTACCGATATCTCGTTTACTTTAGCGCGATCGCCAATGGAAATTAGATGTGAATCTTGTAAAAATGATATCTTTGATACATATTCCCCCTGTTTTGTCTGCTTGTCTACATCGGTAGCTTTTACCACTTTTATGCTGGTACAACACCATATTGTGCTGCTGGAGGCAAATATTACGTAAAACCATAAATTTTTCCAGTCTTTTAATTTCATACTAAAACTTGTTTTACCTTGGCTAGATTCAAATGTGAGGGCTATGAGTGTCCTCTATGAAATCGAAAATTTTGCTTAACTTTAATATCTACACTCAAATTTAAATACATTCATAAGTAAAAATAATCATATTTAGCAGCTATGATAAGATTTATTTTTGTTTTGCCAAATAATTTTAAAGTTAATAGTATATAGTAGATTCGCTTATGTTATATATTTAATTTTGAAGATGATTTAAGCAAATTTACGTAAAGAAAATCGATATAACAGTTTACAAGCTCGAACTATTTATTCCTCTAGTCGTCTCGACTGGTGGGGTAATCGTAAAATTATGCAGCGTACACAATTATGTTTCGCAAGTTATTTCCTTTGGTAGTTGTCAGTTTATGGGGAGTTGTGGTAGTGTCGCCAGCACAACCAGCAAATGCATCAACTCCTTTGACTCAGGCTGTAGTTAAGAGCCTGCGTAACTGGGTACAACTGATGCCTCAAAGCCGACCAAAGCGTCGAGCGCAAATAACAGACGCGATGACTCCTGGAGATGGATTATCCACGGGTAAGGCTTCTTTGGTGGATTTACGTTTTAACGATGGTTCTTTGGCAAGGATTGGTGAAAGAGCAGTATTTCGCTTTGTGCCTAGAAGTCGAACATTTACACTGTCAAACGGAACTGTGTTATTGCTCATACCACCGGGACAGGGAGAAACAAGGATAAGGACTCGTAGTGCTGCTGCAACGATTCGTGGTTCGGCTTTATTTGTACGCTATGATGAGCAAACAGATACCACGGTTGTAGGTTCGCTGACCGATAGCGGTATAGAAGTTTTTAATAAAGATGAATCTCGTTCTCGGGTACTTAAATCGGGACAGTTGATAGTTTTAGTTAAGGGACAAATTCAGGGATTATACAATTTTGACCTGAGAAGTTTTTACGATACAAGCGATTTAGTGCGCGGACTTGATTTGACTAAACCGAATAATACACCTTCTTCAGACCCTGCGATGGCTAGCGTTCAAGCAGAAACCTCTGAAGCTTTGTCAAAACAGGTGCCTATTACAGGTGAAAATGTTGTTGAAAATCCATCTTTTATCCAATTGAGTCCTGTTTCTTCAGATGTACCAGGTGAAAAGGTTGTTCAGGATAGTTTACCTGTGAATTCTTTCATCGATGAGGGAGAAGTTATTTTTAATAATACAGAGGAAAGTGAAGATAAACCTATTCCTCAAACTCCTACAAATCCACCAGTTAATAACGATAAACCTATTCCACAAACTCCTACAAATCCACCAGTTAATAACGATAAACCGATTCCACAAACTCCTACAAATCCACCAGTTAATAACAATAAACCGATTCCACAAACTCCTGTAAATCCACCAGTTAATAACAATAAACCGATTCCACAAACTCCTACAAATCCACCAGTTAATAACGATAAACCTATTCCTCAAACTCCTACAAATCCACCAACTCCGACTCCAGAACCAACTATTCCGACTCCGGAACCAACTGTTCCGACTCCGGAGCCAGAAACTCCAGAACCAACTATTCCGACTCCGGAACCAACTATTCCGACTCCGGAACCAACTATTCCGACTCCGGAACCAACTGTTCCGACTCCGGAACCAACTATTCCGACTCCGGAGCCAACTATTCCCGAACCAACTATTCCGACTCCGGAACCAACTGTTCCCGAACCAACTATTCCGACTCCGGAACCACAAACTCCAACTATTCCGACTCCGGAACCACCTCCGATATCTACCTAGATAAATAGGATTGATGGGTTAGGTTCCCCTAACATACCCTACCCTCTTTGCATTAATTCCAAGGTTCAGTAGGAGCATCAGAATCGTCTGGAGCTAGGAGAGTTGTTGATGAGTTGTCTGTGAATAAATGATCGGGAAAAGTAGAACCTGTCAGTTGGTGAAGCGCTTGAAGTACTTCTGTCGCTGATTGATACCTAAAATGATGATTATCAACTACCATTTTGTTAAGAATTTTTGTCAAGCCAATACTGATATTTGCTTTATTAGTCCATTTCAATTCTTGATTTTCATCTACTGGTAACTCGTGAGGTGGTATACCAGTTAAAGCAAAGATCCCAATCATTCCGACTGCATAAATATCGCTACTATATTGTGGATACCCTAAACATTGTTCTCGTGGTGCATAACCTTTAGTACCAATCCCAATTGTAAAGGCTGTTTGTTCTTGAGAATTAATTACTTGGGTAGAAACTTGTTTTACAGCACCAAAGTCAATCAGCACTAACTTCCCGTCTGATTTGCGTCGGATAATATTGCCGGGTTTAATATCGCGGTGAATTACACCTTTACTATGTACAAATATTAGTGTTTGCAGTATATCCTTAAGCATTTCAATAACTGCTGGTTCCCCAAGACGTTCACAATTGGATATTTCTCGATTCAAAGGACGACCGATAATGTATTCTTGAACTAAATAAAATTCTTCTTCTTCTTCAAAATAAGCCAGAAGTTGGGGTATTTGATTGTAGTTTCCTAACATTTGCAAGGTTTGCGCTTCTGATTTAAATAAGCGTCTAGCTACTTGCAGTTGTTCTGATTTATTATTAACTGGCTTTAATTGTTTGACAACACATAAAGGATTGCCTGGAAGTCTGGTATCTTCAGCAATATAAGTTTCGCTAAATCCACCAGAACCTAAAACTGTAACTATTTTATATCTACCATCTAATACTTTACCGGATATCTCTTTTAAACGCTCTCCGAGTAAATTTTTTAAGTCTTCTTGTTGAGAAATTATTTCCTGTACAACACGGTTGGAAGCGTGCTTTTGCAGAATACTAACTAGTTGACTTTTTCTTAACCTATCTCGAACTACTTCTGTTCCTAAATAGCAAATTCCAACGGTAGAAATTGCCATGATTGGAATAGCAGTAGGAACAATTAACTGTCCATAAACAAATAAACTATAACTAATTCCTCCCCAGATTATCCCGAAGACAAGACTAGCTACAAATCTATTTGTACTTCGTTTAATTCTGGCTATTATTAGCGTACATCCACCGACTAAAATTAGTACAAATAAACCTTGCTGTAACGGATTAGAAAGTGGAGCAACAATTGTTTTCCCTGACATTAACGTTGCGATCGCGTTAGCATGAATTTCGATTCCGGACATTTTTTCGGGAGATAGCCAGTTTGAAGATGCAGGTACCCGATAGTAGTCTTCTCCTTCTTGCACTCTCGCCGTAAAGCCGATCAAAACAATTTTGTCTTGAAAAACTTTTCCTCCCTGTAAGTTGGTATCCCAAAAATCCGGTTCAAATACATTCCAAAAAGAAAAAGTGTGAAAAGTCTGCGCCCCTCCATAAAAATAAATGCGATCGCCTTTTGGTTGAGGATATTTGATATTGGCAGCTAGTAGTAATGATTGGTCAAATGATGGCATAACGCTGGGAATTATACCATCTTCTGCTAACTGTTTGGGTAATAAGTTTCCTAGTTTTTGAACTTTGTCATCTATCTCAAGAGGAAAATTTGTATAACCGATAGATGTGGAACCCGTGCGGAATTTCTGATGTGGTAAAACTAATTGCCAAGAATCTCCCTGGGGTAACTCGGATTTTTCGTAGAGTGCGGCTAAAGTTACTTTGTCTCCATGTCGCTGCAACACATCAATTAGCTGCTTGTCGTCGGCTTCTCCGAACCTACTAGGAGAATCAAAAAGTATACTTACCGCGACGTGACGCGCACCAGCTTGAATTAATTTGTCAATGGCTTGGCTATATACTTGACGTTGAAAAGGAAAAGATTTTAGCGGTTGCAAATAAGCGTACTCAACCGGATCTATTTCATAGGATTCCTTGGGGCGCGATATCGATTCATTATCTATGGCTAAGATCACAATATCTTTGGGTGGAGTTACCTTTCCTCGGAACAGATAAAATAAGCTTTCTGCTTGGTTTTCGAGCAAAATTGTGAAACCACTACCGGAAGCTGTTAACAGCACAGCCCCAACAACTGAAGCACCACTAAGAAGATGAGCTAAACGAGCCATCATCTTAAATTGACGTGCTGATACCGTAGAAGTAGCTTGTCTGGAAAAGCTAAACAGTTTTCTGGCAGCAGACACATATTTTTTGGTTATGTTATATGCAGGTTCTTCTGCCATATTGTATTATTAATTAATTTATGTAGAACAATTCTGGAAAGTTTACACATTATTTCGTGTAAGCTACCCTATCAGTAACACTTAAACAAAAGTCTATACACATGAAAATATTATACTGTTCTCTACTGTCATCTGTTGTTTGTTTTTGTCGCAATATATCAGTAAATATTCTAGTACAAAATCAATGTTCTGGGGTTATTGGAGATGGGATTGGAATTATATCAGAAGAGACCTAAATTCAACGAAATCATCAAACTGGAATGAGTTGAAAGGCTTATATAAGTTCCGTTATGTTAACTGATGGTTGATATCTTCCATCGACCTATAACCTTTGCAGTTTCTGAGCTAGTCAAAAATTGGCTAATTTATCCTTGAGTAACAGTTATTTTGACAAGCAAGTTTATTAAAGCAAGAATATTTTAGAGAAATCCTATAAAGCTTCGCTATACCTTGATAATACAATATTGGGGCTAGCCTTTAGTCAGGAACACGTAATTAGATATACTTTGCTTAGTTAATAACGGAACTAAAAATCTGCATTAATCCTTGCTTTTGAGATACTCGAAGATAAATAACGGATTTTTGCATTTTTCTTGTTTCTCGATATCAACAAGAGAGCGTGTTTATTCAAAATAATAAAAACCACGATTATTGGCTATCAACGGCATACTCTTGTTCTAACTCATGGGATTCGAGTTAGTTACCTACTTTAGGAGTAAACTTAACTAATATACAGTTACAAATGCTGTTACTTATTCAATTTTATTGGTAAATTTTGATTACAGGGTGCAAATTAAGCATATTTAGTTAAGGGCGAAAAAGCTCTCTCGTTATGTCAACCACAGTTTAATGTTTTAGTCAATCTCCTAAATTGAGAAATGATAGATAAAAGCTATACATGACAATATAATTTATATATATTAGCGAATTTGTCATTTTATTATTGCTATAATCTATTGTTCAATCTGAATACATTTATATTAATGGTGTAATTTCCTATGGAATCTCATATGACTCGTCTATCTATTTTTGTAGACGGAAATAATATGTTCTATGCTCAACAAAAGAACGGCTGGTTTTTCGACCCACGACGAGTATTAGAATACTTTAGATACGAACAAACACATACAAATTTAATCAATGCATTTTGGTACACTGGCTTAAAAGACCCACAGGATCAACGAGGTTTCCGAGATGCTCTAATTAGTTTAGGATATACAGTAAGAACTAAAATACTCAAAGAATATTATGATGATTCATCAGGACGCTACTCTCAAAAAGCTAATTTAGATATTGAAATTGTTGTAGATATGTTTAATACAGTAGACCAATATGACAGAGTAATTCTATTTAGTGGAGATGGAGATTTTGAAAGAGCTATTGAACTATTACGCTCGAAAAACACTCATATAACTGTCGTGTCAACAGAAGGAATGATCGCACGAGAGTTACGTAATGCTACCGATAGATATATAGATTTGAACGAAATCAGAAACCTTATAGAAAAAACTGAAGCTTAATAATCTTTACAAATATTTAGAAAATTAATAGTAAAAAAAATTAAAGTAGAAAGTATTGTTAGGCACAAAAAAATTATCCACTTTGAACATGGTTATGAAAACAAATCCAGAACGAATCATTATTTTTGATACCACACTCCGTGACGGAGAGCAATGCCCCGGAGCAACTTTAAATATTGAGGAAAAGTTAACTATTGCTAAGCAATTAGCACGTTTGGGTGTGGATATAATTGAAGCTGGTTTTGCTTTTGCAAGTCCCGGAGATTTTGAAGCTGTCAGCAAGATTGCTCAAACTGTAGGTACCGAAAATGGTCCGGTAATCTGTAGTTTAGCAAGAGCTAAACAAGATGATATTAAAGCGGCAGCAGCAGCGATAAAACCAGCTGCTAAAGGTAGAATTCATACATTTTTAGCTACTTCTGATATTCACCTCAAATATAAGTTGAGAAAAACTAGAGAAGAGGTGTTATCAATTGCTGAAGAGATGGTAGCTTATGCAAAAACTTTTACTCATGATATCGAATTTTCTCCAGAAGATGCAGGACGTTCTGATCCAGAATTTCTTTACCAAGTATTAGAGCGAGTAATCGCAGCCGGAGCAACAACTGTTAATATTCCCGATACCGTTGGTTATACAACTCCCAGTGAATTTGGAGGTTTAATTAAGGGTATTAAAGCAAATGTTCCCAATATCGATCAAGCGATTATTTCGGTTCACGGACACAATGATTTGGGTTTAGCTGTAGCTAACTTTTTAGAAGCTGTAAAAAACGGTGCCAGACAATTAGAATGTACTATCAATGGTATCGGTGAACGTGCTGGAAATGCAGCTTTGGAAGAGTTGGTAATGGCTCTACACGTGCGACGACAATATTTTAATCCCTTTTTAGGACGCGATGTTGATTCTGTTGCGGCGTTAACAAATATTGATACCAAACAGATATATAAAACCTCTCGTTTGGTTTCTAATTTAACGGGAATGTTGGTACAACCAAACAAAGCAATTGTCGGTACAAATGCCTTTGCTCACGAATCCGGAATTCATCAAGATGGCGTATTAAAAAATAAGCTCACCTATGAAATAATGGATGCTCAGTCAATTGGTTTGACAGAAAATCAAATCGTTTTGGGTAAGCATTCCGGAAGAAATGCTTTTCGGACTCGTTTGAAAGAATTGGGTTTTGAAATGTCAGAGAATGACTTGAATAAAGCCTTTGTTAGGTTTAAAGAAGTTGCCGACAAAAAGAAAGAAATTACCGATTGGGATTTGGAAGCTCTTGTTAATGATGAAATTCAACAAACACCCGATTTATTTAAATTGGAATTGGTGCAGGTTTCCTGTGGTAGTAATGCAAGTCCTACCGCAACGGTAACTTTACGCAACCCCCAAGGGGAAGAATTAACCGATGCCGCAATTGGTACGGGACCTGTGGATGCTGTATATAAAGCAATCAACCGGGTAGTAAATGTACCGAATAATTTGATTGAATTTTCTGTACAATCGGTAACGGCTGGTATTGATGCAATTGGGGAAGTAACTATCCGATTGAAGTACGAAGAGAAGATTTATTCAGGTCGTTCCGCGAATACAGATATCATTGTTGCATCGGCACAGGCTTATGTAAATGCACTTAATAAGTTGTATGGAGCGTTACTGA
>JBHJOU010000772.1:0-6402 GCA_050329355.1 Rivularia sp. (in: cyanobacteria) | reverse complement strand
AAAATGGCATCGGCGGCGTTTAAGGTGAATAATACGGGTACGCTTTGAATCACATTTAAAAATAAATACCGTGAAAGTACTTGCCAAGTGTTAGCGCCAATTGCTTGTGCTGCTTCTATAAAGACCTCAGTTTTAACACTTACCGTATGGTTACGAACAACTCGGTAATATTGCGGTACGTAAGCAATACTAATCGCCAGGGCTGCATTTAAAATTCCCCGTCCCACTACAAACGCCAAAGTTACCGAAAGCAGTAATCCGGGCAAAGTATAAATGCTATCCATAATAAATAGCAAAACCTTATCCAATCTACCGCCAATATAGCCGCTCAACATACCCAAAGGCACGCCAACGAGCATACTTAATCCAGTCGCCAAGATGACCACCTGTAATGCAGCTTGAGCGCCAAATACAGTACGAGAAAAGATATCGTAACCCAAGCGACTCGTACCAAACCAATGTTTTAATGAAGGTGGTGTGTGAATTGGGTTATCCAGAAATTCAGTTGGGTCTTGCAGTAATCCTAAATTCTGAAGAATCGGAGCAAACAATGCCAGAAAAATAAATACCAAAGTCATAGTTAACCCAACCAACATTAACTGTTGAGAAAGGGTAGGTTTTTTATTTATGAAAGGCAAAAATCTCGGCAGGAAACCTTTAGCTAGGGTCATAATAAGTTGATTTATAATTTATGAGTTATGAGTTATGAGTTTTAAGCTATCAGAGTCACTTTGTCAACTCAAAAATTAATATTTTAACTAAAATACCCTCAGTATAGAATTTGAATTCTGGGGAACCATCCAAACAAAGCCCGCCTTCGCGGGCTAAACGATTTTTTCATTGATACATATAAACAATGTAGAGACGTTGCAGTGCAACGTCTCCCGGTATTTCAGGTTGTATCCAGAATTCGGCGCAACATAATTCCTAATTCCCAATGCCGCATTCCCTAAATAATGCTTTCTAATAGTTGCCGATACTGACTCTTTTGTTTCACACCTTTAAGTTCTTGCAACAATTCTTTATCTTTAAATATTTGCACTGTAGGGGTTCCGGTTACTCCTGCTTGTTCGGCAATTTCTCGGTCTTTGTCAATGTCGATTTCTACAAAGTGAATTTTACCGTCAAATTCATCCACTACTTTATTTAATATCGGTTTGAGAGTATGACAAGGACCGCAACCCGGAGAAACGTATTTTACTACCAAAGGGCGATCGCCATCATGAAATATTTTTCTTAGGGCGTAACCACCTACGTGACGGGTAGCTTTAATGTCAAAATCATCTTCGGTATCAGCGGCGGTTTTTTCTTCTTGTTGCGGCTTTAATTCGTTGTTTTCTACGTTTTCTAACACCTGTTGACGGAATTCCTGAATCAATCCTTGGGAAGATAACCAACGTTCCGCTAACATTGCTGCCATACAGCCTGTACCGGCTGCGGTGATTGCTTGACGAAATTCGTGGTCTTGTACGTCCCCAGCCGCAAATACGCCTTCTACACTGGTTTCTACGGAGTTGGGTTTGGTAACAATGTAACCCACGTCATCCAGTTCTAACTGTCCTTTAAATAATGATGTATTGGGTGTATGTCCGATGGCGTAGAATAATCCTTTAACGTGTAGTTCGGTTTCTTCGCCTGTCTTACTGTTGCGGACTTTGATTCCATCCATATGCTTTTCATTACCAAACACGTCTACGGCTGTGGTATTCCAATGCACTTTTATTTTAGGGTTGCTTAAAACCCGGTCTTGCATAGCTTTACTAGCTCGCATTTTATCGCTACGAACCAGCAAGTTCACAGTATCGCCGTATTTAGTCAAGTAAATTGCTTCTTCCGCCGCCGAGTCTCCAGCACCAATTACGGCTAAACTCGCACCGTGAAACAACGGAGTTGCACCGTCACAAATCGCACAAGCTGATATGCCACGACTCCAAAATTGATGCTCACTGGGTAAACCTAAACGCTTCGCCGTTGCCCCGGTTGCGATCGCGATACTATTAGTTTTAACTTCCCGTTCGGTGGAACGCACGGTAAACGGACGCTGACTCAAATCGACCGAAATTACATCCTCCGTATATAGCTCAGCCCCCCAACGTTCTGCCTGTGCCTTCATTTGATCCATTAATTCCGGACCAGTAATTCCAGCCGCAAAACCAGGAAAATTCTCTACTTCAGTAGTTGTCATTAATTGTCCGCCGGGTAATCCCCCAGCTTCAAACCCTTCAAATACAACTGGTTTGAGGTTCGCACGTCCCGCATAAATAGCCGCTGTGTAACCCGCAGGACCAGAACCGATAATTACTAAGTTTTCTACTGTTGGATTTGTCATAATATTTTTAAATGAACTCATAACGACTACGCTTAGTTGAGTATAGCAAATTTTTGGGGTTGGTGTATAGGTTGTTTAGAAATCTTGTAGGGTGTGTTACAGAAAGAAACGTCTTAGGACATTACGAAAATATGATTATTTTGTGGTTTTAGAAATTAAATTTTCTTAGAGGGTGTTTATAAAATAAATTTGAAGTAGGGTGTGTTACGGCTTTTTGGGATTCGATAGGAAAAAGAGTAGGTGAAAATTTGCCGTAACGCACGCCTGGCGTTGTTGGTGCGTTAGATGTATTCAAATTATATGTTGAGGGCAGAACATAGTCGTGCATCTAACACACCCTACAATAATTTGATTTTTTATTTATAAACACGCTCTTAGAGGTATAACCCGTGCAGACGGGTTTCGTTTGTGTAGAAGCGGTTTAAACCGCCAGATAAAATTTGTATATACAATTTAGAGACTTAACTTAACAGCTTAGTTTCAATTAAGGAACTAGCTCAAAACCCATACCTACATGGGTAAAGTGAGCATCTTCGGTAAGAATGGCTGTAATGCCATATTCTTGCATGACAACCATTGAAGTCAAATCAGTGAAAGAGATGAGAGGCTTGTCGAGAAACTTAGAGCGGAGTAATTGAGTTTGGGTAAAGCGTTCTTCAGTAATGCGAATTCAATAAAAATCATCGGTTGAAAAGGCTGACAGTAGCGATTTCATCGATTGCTCAGCACGAGTTACATGAAGTCGTCGAAAAAAGAAAGTAAATGTTTCGTCAAGAACATAGTCAGTGGTATAAATTTGACCATTTTTAGCGATCGCATTTTGATAAGCTTTTGTGGCTTCAAGGTGATAGCGTTCACTTTTATCGTGCAGTGTGAGCCAGCCCCATGTATCAATAAAAAGCTTAATCGCCATAAAGTTCGTTGTCTAGATTTGTAGCTAGGGAGCCGTGAGAGACTACACCTATGAAGTCAGCGAGGGGATCGTTGACAGGAGTGACTGACTTGGGAACTGTTGTTTGGATACTTGCTAGCTGTTTAATATATTGCAATACATCTTCAAGCTGCTGTTCTGGTAGTTGTTCAATTGCTTCAAAAACCTCTTGTTTGATTGTCATGGCAATGGCTCAATATCGCTTTTTTATAATTAATTTAACAATAACCCGTGCAGACGGGTTTCGTTTGTGTAGAAGCGGTTTCAACCGCCAGATGAATTCTGCTCTCTCACCCAAGCCCGAAAAGCGCGGGTTGTAGCCATTTCACCATTGATTCGAGTTTCTTGAATAAACCGAGGAATTTCCTTTACAGGTACCGTACCAAAAGTAGGGCTTTGTTCTACTTCTAAATATTGTCCGTCGTTAAGTATATAAATTCGTAAAACATTGCCATTAAACCGCCAAAATTCAGGAACACCAATTGCAGCATAAATTTTAAACTTATCTACTTTCGGTTTAGAATATTCTACTTCTAATACTAAATCCGGTGGTGGATCGATGCTTAGGTCTATTTTTTCCTTATTTCTAACGCGATATTCATTTTGTATATAATAGCTGCTATCTGGTTCCCCACCTCGTTCTAAGTCATCCCGCGTCAAAGTGAGCGAGCCAGAACGCTTGTACTCTTCGCCGATTTCTTCACATAATGCGATCACAAAACCTTCAATAACACGATTTGAGTTTTCATGTGGCATATCTGGAGCCATGATTTCTAATGTCCCATTTTCGTAGGCTAATCTGGTATTTCTGGAGCTTCCCATGTCAGTTAGCATGGCTTTGAAAGTTTGCCAGCTAATGTTTTCCAGTAAAGTTCTGGTTTCTGCTGGTGTTGAGATTGCCACCATATTGAAAATACCTCGCGAATCTCGTGGTTCTTTTTTACAGTTTGACCCATTGAGCGAAAAGTTGGGTTTTGATAACAGTTATCTTAGTTGCAAGTAAAAAACTGGACTTATTAATGCTTACAATTATTCACGAAACTTGTCTGAACACTTATGCCTGCCAAAGATGTATATCACAATATTGTCAGAACTGCTTTAGAAAAAGATGGTTGGGTAATTACTGATGACCCATTCAAGTTAAAATGCGGTACAAAAGATTTATATGTAGACTTAGGTGCCCAAAAACTTTTAGCAGCCCAAAAAGGTGAAGAAAAAATTGCAGTCGAAATTAAAAGTTTTCTTAGCCCATCTCCAGTTACCGATTTAGAAAATGCTTTAGGACAGTTTATTCTTTATTACGATATTTTAGAAGAACAACAAAGCGATAGAGTTTTATATCTAGCAATTCCCCAAAGAACTTATACAGATTTATTTTCTGAACCCATCGGACAAATTTTATTAAAAAAGAAACGTTTGCGTTTAATTATATTTGAACCCAAGCAAGAGGTAATTGTACAATGGATACCTACTTAAATTATCGTCAAATCATCGAGAATATTTTGACTGAATATGTAAAAGTTCCTTACTCTCATAGAGAATTATCAAGTGAATTAATAATTGATAAAAAAGAAAATAATTATTTGGTAATGACTTTGGGGTGGGAAGAAGAAAAACGGGTTCATGGTTGTATTATCCATATCGAAATTATTGATGACAAAATCTGGATTCAACGAGATGGAACTGAATACGGTATTGCAAATGAATTAGTAGCCGCAGGTATTCCTAAATCGCAAATTGTTTTAGCATTTCATCCACAGGATGTGAGACAATACACAGAATTTGCTGTGATGTAATCAATTCCTGGTTTTCTGATTTCGCTGTGAAACAAAAACCCGACTTGTGTGAGCGAGAAGTCGGGTTTTGATGATGATTATCTGTTAAAACCCAAATTTATCTTAAAAACCCGACTTCTTAACCGCTGGTTTGTGAGTGAGAAGTCGTGTTTTTACAACAGTTATGTGATATTACAGATATTTCACGACAAAAAACCCGACTTCTTAAATGTTAGAAATCTGAAAAACTGGGAATACTAATGCTTGAGTCAGTCTTGGGCTTAAGGTACTAAGTCCAAACGTGGCTCGTCTAATTTAGTATCAGGAGAAAATTTCATGCAAGCTCAAGCATTAGATTTAGTAGAAAAAATTCGTCAGCAATTTGACAGCGCACCTTATCCGAGAATTTCTGTTGATGAATCTCCTAAAGATAAACCTAATTTGCTTTATATTCATAACTTAGTCACAGCTTATTATTTAAGAAATCAAAAAGTTATAGATACCAAAGGAAAAGTCATTTTAGATGCTGGATGTGGTAGTGGATATAAATCTCTTGTACTTGCACAAGCCAATCCCGGAGCAAAAATTATTGGTGTTGATATTTCCGAAGCATCTGTTAAGCTAGCTCAGCAGCGTTTAGAATATCATGGCTTTGATAATACCGAATTCCACGTCAGCTTTCTAGAAGATTTACCCAAACTGGGAATGAAATTTGACTATATAAACTGCGATGATGTGCTTTACCTGCTTCCTGATGCTGTTGCAGGCTTACAAGCAATGAAATCGGTTTTGCAACCGAATGGTATTATTCGCGTCAATCTTCACAGTTCGCTTCAAAGAGCTAATTTTTTCCGCGCTCAAAATCTGTTTAAATTCATGGGTTTAATGGACGATAACCCAGAAGATATGGAAATTGGCATAGTGCAGGAAATTATGAATGCATTAAAAGATGGTGTTTCTCTCAAAGCTCAAACTTGGAATCCTAAATACCAGGAAGATAATGCTAAAGACCTCATTTTGGCGAATCAATTGCTTGTAGGAGATAAAGGAGCTACTATCCCCGAATTCTTCTCACTTTTGAAAGCTGCTAATTTAGAGTTTATCAATATGGTTAACTGGCGGCAGTGGGATTTAATGGGTTTATTTAAAGAACCCGATGACTTACCAGCTTTTCTGGGTATGAGCTTACCAGAACTTTCTACTGAAGAAAAACTCAACTTATTTGAATTATTTCATCCCGTACATCGCTTGCTTGACTTATGGTGCGGAAATCCAGATCAACAGCAATCCTTTGTATCCGTTGAAGAATGGACTAACTCAAATTGGGAAGGAGCAAAGGTACATCTACATCCCCAGTTAAAAACTCC
>JBHJOU010000586.1:0-12449 GCA_050329355.1 Rivularia sp. (in: cyanobacteria) | reverse complement strand
GGTAGCGGTAGAGATACTGTTGTTTGTACGACGGAGGAAGATTGAGAACGATCATTGAAGCTTGCCGGAGGTGTCGCTACTCTAATACCTCTGTCACGAGAGAAATTGGGGTTAATGTCTCCGTTTGGTGTCGGAACCTGAATCGGTACTGAGACTGTATTTGGTCTAGCAACGCGAATTGGTACCGAAGCTCTGCCTACTGTAGGACTTGTAATTGGAATAGGTATAGAAGCCGATTGAGGTCTGTTAACGGGAACAGATACGGAATTTGTGTTTCGGTCGATCTGTGGTACAACTACACCAGATTCTTGGGTACGGTATTTTTCGCGTAATCTTTCGATTTCTTCTTTTAAGCTGCGAAGACGCTCATCTCTGGAAACTTTGCTCGCTACAACGTTACGTTTATCAGCGAGTTGCATTTCTGTAAATACTGTTGGGATGGGAGTGTCACCACCTACAGCAAAAGAACTTACATTTTGCTCGAAACTATCAACTTGGGTCGAAGTCTCTTCTGTTAAAGAGGTGAGATTTACTGAGTTAGTTGCTACCCGAAGGCTGGGAGTTTCAGCAGCAGGAACAATCAGTTGTTGATCGATTTTTAGTTGATTGGGGTCAGACAAATGATTTGTCTTAGCCAATTTTTCAACTGAAGTCCCGTAATTGTCAGCAATTTTCGCTAAGGTATCTCCAGACTTAACCAGGTGTGCAGCAGCAATGACTTTTGGTGCTGTTACAGTTGGTACAACTGGTGTTGGTACTGTAACTGCCTGTTGTGGTTGTTCTAGAGCCGTTTGCGGTTTTAATCTGGATACAAGTTTGTTTTGGCTAGCACTTAAATCGGCGTTCACAACAGTTGATGTTTCTTCAACTTGAATTGCCGACTGGGTTGTCAGTGCAACTTGCTTAACATCCTCAACAGGAGTCGAACGCAGCTGATTCAAACTTGCTTTTAAGCGGTTCGATTTTTGTTTTAAACGGTCAAGGGCGAACTTTTGCTGAGCTTCAAGTTCAGTTTTCGAGGTTGTTACAACTCCACTAGCATCCAAGCTTTGTGTAGAGTTTGTAAAATTGTGATTGGAAACACTGCTAAGTGTGGTGGTACTTGCTTCAGGAATAACCTGTGCCTCAACCACTTGCGGTGCGGAATAATTTGGATTATTCTTAGCCACAGTTAAACTTAAGCTGGGTGTTTGTGTTGCAAACCGAGCAGACTTCAGACTAGAGGCAACTTCCCATTTAGCTCCAAGCCCCTTAACTGGTGAAATTGCTGTTGGTTCCACTACGGCAGGGATTTTAGCCCCAATCTCGTTTGAGATAGCATTAAACGACTGCTTGTGTGTGGGAGCAAACTTCACTTCATCAGATGCAGCAGGAATTGTAGAAGCAGTATTTTGATTGCCTACAGGTTCTGCTGCTAGGGCTTGGTCGCTTTGTCGAGTCACGAAAAGACTGGTTGCTCCCATCGAGATTGCCAATCCGATCATCGCGGCTTTTGGCATCCGATTTTTTACCTGTGGAGTAACTACGCTACTGTGCTCCATGGAAGCATCACTACTAATGGTACTTTCTAACACAGTTTTCATTTTCTTCTTCAATGCTCGTTTCAAAGACGACCTCCTATGATCACTAGCGCTTAACCGATCCCGATTTTTTAATCCAGTAGTCAATGATCTAGATCACTCAGAATACTAGATCGAGATCACATTTACCAGAGATACTTACGCAAGATTAACCCGGTTCTCTGTTTTAGACAAGTTAACACTGTACTAGTAAAATTAAAACTTTTGTGCTTACTTGTCTGTTCTACTGCCCACACCCAAAATTTGGTTTTCCTCGATACGGTTAGATTGAACATTTACGTCTGTTTCAAGAAAACATCATATTTGAATTCTTGCCCCAGTCCAATATCAATTTTTCTGGAATACGCATATCTCTTGCTGAAGAAATCAACCAGGGATCGCACGATATTCCACCTTCCCAACCGAGACTTTACGTTGATTTTTCCATAAAGTACAACCGTATTTATTCGCAAGTACATTTACGCTGCAAAAACAATCTCAAGCAGGAGAATAGAAGCTCAATTGCTTGTTATGTCAAACTTTACCCGCACTAAATCAAATTATCGGGATAATTTCAATTAACAAAAATCTATGATTCAATTTGGGAAAACGTCAAATTTTATATACAAATTTCTTATATTTCAATGCCTTGATACGTAAGTATTTTCAACTAACTATCACAGATAATATTAAATTTAAAGTACGATTTACAACATTATCTAACAAAAAAAATAAGCATTTTCGCTGATAACAAGTAAATAAAATCAATGTTTTTTGGATTGCAAAGCATAAATACTCAAGTAAAATACCGCAATCAATATTTACCTAAATTCGCAAGCCAAAATTACTCTAAGTATCCTAATCTACGTCGGACTTCAAATAAGCTCACAGCAACGCTTACAGATAGATTTAAACTCCGGACATTTTGTTCTTTCATGGGAATATAAAGAGTCGCATCACAATCCGATAACACATCGCTGGGTAAGCCGGTGGTTTCACTACCAAATAGCAGCCAGTCATTTACTTGATACTCAAAATTCACGTAATTTAAACTACCTCTGACACTGAATCCTAGCAGCCTTCCGCCCCGCTGCTGATACAAGACTTTGAATGCTTCTAAAGATTCGTGATGATGTAGCTTTACATAAGGCCAATAATCTAACCCTGCTCGCTTTAAATAACGATCGGTAATTTCAAATCCTAAAGGACCAACTAAGTGCAATTCGGTGCCTGTAGCCGCACAAGTCCGAGCAATATTACCTGTATTGGGAGGGATTTGCGGATGAACTAAAACTATTTGTGGCATTTGCAATTGAACAAAAATATTTTAAAACACAATGTGTTCGTTTTTTCAAAACTATCTGACGATAACGGAGGACACATATAGTTTTTATTAATCACTGTCTCAAGACGGCAATCTATAAAAAAAATAAAACTAATAAAAACACTTCTACAATCCTTGTATGAAGAGTGTTTAAAGACAACATAAAAAAATAGTAAAGTTTTTGGGAAGGTCAGTTGTGATGTTTCCGGCAAAATATACCATTTTTACAAAAAAATAGGTAGTGGTGTTAAGCCACTAAAGAGGAACACAATTTATCCTCTAGTTCTAACTCTCGTTCTTGAATTGAGCTAATAGCTTGAGTAATCACATTCCGACTACTAACTCCCAAGCTATGAAGTTGCAGCCATCTTTGAGCTTGATTTCCCTCACGAAGGATTTTTTGTAGCGGTGAGAGGAAACATCTAAAACCATGTTGTTTGGCGATCGCCGTTGCACTTTCATAAAGCTCGCTAATCCAATCTCTGGCTTTAATAGTTCTTCCGTCAGCCCAATGAATTAATTGAGCATCCAAGCTAGAGGTTGCACAAGCAATTTCATTTTGGGTTGTAATTGCGATTAATTCTTCGGGAGTGAAGCTACTTTTGATCAAGGGATCGAGGTTAGGATTATCAATTACCTGTAACAAACGGGCTTCTAATAAAGCTGAAATTGCTAACAATGCAATGGGATCGGTGACTAAATCACAAATTCGCAATTCCAGACGATTTAAATCGTAAGGACGGCGATCGCCATTTGGTCGAACGGATGTCCATAAATGTCGCACGTTTTGCATTGTCCCGGATTCTAGCTGTTGTTCTACCCAATTAATATGGTCTGCATGGCTTGTAAATAAAGGCACATATGAAGGAGTTTGCGGGAAAAGACCCCAGCGGGTGGAATGGTATCCGGTAGCTTTGCCATCTAAGAAGGGAGATGAAGCGCTTAAAGCGAGATATAAAGGTGCTTCCAAACGGATAATACGACAAGCCCGCATCAATATTTCGGGGTCACTAATACCTACATTAATATGAACGCTGGCAGTAACCACTTTGGTTCCGTAAGTTTGTTCGATATATTCGTGATAGGGACTATTGGGATCAGAACGCAAGAATTTATCGCTTCCTCCCAGTGACAAAGTACTTCCGGGAATTAAAGTATAATTACCTAGTTTTTCCAGATATTTTCTTAACTTCAAACGAGGACACAATAAACCGCATAAAAGTTGTTCATAATCGAAAAATGGAGCGGTTACGTATTCCACATTCCGGCTATCCGGTTCCCGCATGAATCCATCCAAGTCAGATGTAATTTTGTCAGAGAGACCAACGATATCACCTTGAGGGGTACCAGTATATATCTCAATCTCAAAACCTTTTGATAGCACCACGAACATTCTCCTTGCGCTCCTTACTTTTAAATTGTATCTAAAGCGACGAAATTACGCATCAATCTAGAGAAATATAGGTTAAGAGTGATTTAATTTTTATTGAGTATAGGGAATAGGTAATAGGGGATAGTAAGAAGAAGCAATATTAATTCCAATCAAGAATATACAAAAATATAGAATATATTTTAAGAACAAAAATATGATGTCCTAATATGACCATTGCTATACAACTGCTAACCTTTAATCTTTTTGTATTCAACACTGGCTGATTTTATTGGGATTATGTATCAAAATTTCGGTGTAGGCTTATCTATTACTGAGATATGTTAGACGATAATTCTCAACCTTTCTCCTATAAAGGTCAAGACTTAGCTGGTAAAAACTTCGATCATCAAGATTTGCGAGGTAAAGATTTTACGAATGCGAACCTTGAAGGAGCGACTTTTGTTAGTGCAAGTCTTCAAGGAGCAATTTTTGATCAAGCTTGTCTGAAAAACGTAAGTTTTCAAGAAGCTAATCTAGAAGGTGCGACGCTACAGTCTGCTGATTTAGAAGCAGTTGACTTTTTTGAAGCGGATTTATGTAAAGCTAATCTTAGCGGTTCAAACCTGCGCTCAGCATCTTTTAGAAGAGCCGATTTACGTGGGACTAATTTGCAAAAAACAGCTTTAGAAAGAGTAAATTTCAAATTTACTCAAATCAACAGCGATACTTTATTAGATGATAAGTGGAGACTCGTTTGGGAAGTGGTAAATAAGCCTCTTGAAAATCGTAATTTGAGTAAATACGATTTAGAAGAAGCAAATTTATTTGAAGCTAATTTGTCTAAAGCAAACTTGGTGGAAACCAATTTGCGGGGAGCTATTTTAGAAGGAGTAAATCTGGAAGCAGCAAATCTTCAAGGAGCTATTTTAGAAGGTGCAAATCTTAAAGGTGCTTATCTTTGGGAAGCTGTAATGGAAAGTGCTAATCTTAAAGACGTTAATCTTAGAGATGCAAACCTTTGCGGTACTGATTTTCGTAATGCGGCTTTGGAAGGAGTTAATTTAAAAAATAGTCAAATTAGTGTTGAAACTCAACTCAACGAAAAATGGAAATTAGTTTGGGAGTTGGTTAATAAAATAGTTGAAAGTCGAGATTTGAGTAAATTTGATTTGCAACAAGTTAACTTGAGTGAAGCTCATCTGCAAAAAGCGAATCTGAAAGAAGCTAATTTACAAGGTGCTATTTTAAGACAAGCTAATTTACAAGGAGCAAATCTTTGGGGAGCTAAATTACAAGGAGCTAACTTTGAAAAAGCGAACTTAGAAGGGGTAGATTTTAAGGAAGCTGAATTTCATCAACAAGCGGATTTAAGACATAGTAATCTGCAAAAAGCTGACTTATTAGAAGTTACTTTAGAAGAAGCTAATTTACAAGGAGCTAATCTCCAAGGAGCCAATTTAAAAGTAGCTAATTTGCAAAGAGCTAACTTACAAGGAGCGAATTTACAACAGGCTTATTTCCGTGGTGCTAGATTACAGCAAGCTAATTTTCAAGAAGCCAATCTTGAAGCTGCGACTTTTCAGGAAGCCAACCTCAAAGGAGCTAATTTTAAAAAAGCTAATCTGAAGAACGCTAGTTTTATTGCAGCAGATTTAAGAGAAGTAACCGATTTTGAAGAAGTTATAGTCACAAACTTTGAAGAAGCTAACTTAGAAAAAGCTGACCTCAGTTGTGCCAAACTTCAAAGGGCTAATCTGCAAAAAGCAAATCTCAAAAAAGCGAATCTGAAAGCAGCTAATTTAGAAGCAGCAGACCTCCGATATAGTAATCTTGAAGAAGCTGACCTTTTAGATGCTAATCTCCGAGTCGCTTTTCTTAGAGAAGCTAGGCTTTATAGAGCGGATTTGCATCGAGCCAATTTACAAGTAGCAGACCTTTACAGAGCGGATTTGCAATCAGCTAAGTTAGTCGAAGCTAATTTACAAAAAGCCGATTTGCAAAAAGCTAATTTAAAATTGACAAACCTAACATCAGCAAATCTGCAATTTGCCGACCTTTATAGAGCTAACTTGGAAGCAGCAAATCTGGAAAATACTAATTTGGATAATGCCCATCTTGAAGGAGCAAACCTTTTTAGAGCCAATCTCAAAGGAACTAATTTCAAAGATGCTAACTTGGATATAGCAGACTTTTCCCAAGCTAAAAATTTCACCGAAGAACAAATTCAGCAAGCTAAGAATTGGGAAAGAGTAAGACGAGACAGTTAACAGTTATCAATAAACAATTTTTAATTGATAGTTGATAGTTAAAACTACTCCATTTTTTGTAACTTAGCAACTCTGGGGTCGATGATTTTTTGACCTAAACCGGGAAATTTAA
Source organism: Rivularia sp. (in: cyanobacteria) (assembly GCA_050329355.1). Taxonomy (GTDB): domain Bacteria; phylum Cyanobacteriota; class Cyanobacteriia; order Cyanobacteriales; family Nostocaceae; genus Rivularia. Next base: position 5,815 of record JBHJOU010000586.1, on the reverse strand, counting down.
TGGCTACAGAAAGTTTGTTTCCTCCTCCAAAAACATGAGTTATTTCACCTGCTCCAAATGATTTATGCATTACTCGATCGCCTACTTGCCAATTGAAGTTTGGGGTTGCTGTATCATTACTTGTATTATCAAAACCATTATCGTAACTAGCAGAACTACGACTGCCATTATTTGTATAAGTAACACTACGAGGATATTCAGTCGCTAATAATTCCTTCGGTAACTCGTCGAGAAACTGCGATCGCACTGCGGGTTCGCGGGTTCCATACAGCCTGCGTTCTCGTGCGTGAGACAAAAATAACCTTTCTTGAGCGCGAGTAATACCGACGTAACATAAACGACGTTCTTCTTCTAAAGCTCCTGGGTCATCTATAGAACGATAGTTGGGAAATAATCCTTGCTCTAATCCGACTAAGAAGACTACAGGAAATTCCAATCCTTTGGAAGAATGCAATGTCATTAAAGATACCGCACTTTGTCCGTCTTTTAAATTATCTAAATCGGAACTCAAAGCGGTACTGGCAAGAAATCCTTGCAGGGAAGCATCTTGTTCTGCTTCTTCTTCATATTGACGGACAGCGTTGTAAAGTTCTCCGACGTTGCGTATTCGATCTTCTGCTTCGTCGTTTCCTTGGTTGTGCAAATCTTGGACATAACCGGATTCATCTAAAACAGTTTGTAAGATTTCTGATGCACTGGTGTTTTCAGCTTGTTGCTGCAAGCGTCCAATCATCTTCGCAAAATTATTTACCGATTTTGACGAACGTCCTGCTAAAGTATTAACTGATGTCTCGTCACTGAGTATTTCCCACATGGTTATACCCAATTCTTGAGCAGCGTTTGTTAAATTATCGATGGTAGCTTTACCAATACCGCGTCGGGGTGTATTGATTACTCTTAATAAACTTAAGTTATCTGCTGGGTTGGCGATCGCCCTTAAGTAAGCCAAAACATCTTTAATTTCTTTGCGATCGTAAAACTTTAATCCGCCAACGACAGTATAAGGAATTCCATTGCGGACTAAAACATCTTCAAAGGGGCGAGATTGAGCATTAGTACGATAAAGAATAGCAAAACTTCCCCAGTTTAAATTGGGATTTTCTTTCTCTAAAGCAGAAATTTTCTTAATCACAAAGTCAGCTTCAGCTACTTCATCATCTGCTTTAAAATAATAAATTTGTTCACCTTGACCTCTAGTTGCTTTAAGTACTTTATCAATCCGTTGAGTGTTATTTTCAATTAAGTAGTTCGCAGCTTGCAAAATATTTTCACAGGAACGATAGTTTTCTTCTAATTTCACCATCGAACGGGTATCATCATCCTCTAAACCATCACCAAAGTCTTGCTGAAAGTCCAGCAAAATAGTAAAGTCAGCCATTCTAAAAGAATAAATTGATTGGTCTGCATCGCCGACTACAAACACAGAACGGTTTTGCCAATTCCACTGACTTTTATTGTCTCCGTAGGTAGATAATAAGCTAATCAATTGATATTGAGTGCGGTTTGTATCCTGATACTCATCTACCAAAATATGACGGAATTTATGATGCCAATAACCCAAAACCTGCTCATTTTGCTGAAACAATCTTACCGGAACCAAAATCAAATCGTCAAAATCCAGAGCGTTGTTTTCTGCTAATTTATCTTGATAACAACTATAAACTTCTGCGATTACTCTTCCTTTATAATTTGGCTCTTCTCGCTCATATTCTTGCGGCGATAAACCTTGATTTTTAGCATTACTGATGGCGTAACGAACAGAGCGAGGATTAAATTTTTTATCGCTAAGATTTAACTGTTTGGTAACAATTTCCTTAACCAAACTTTGAGCATCAGATTCATCAAAAATAGAAAAATTCCGCTTCCAAGTGCGTCCTTTTTCATCTTGGTATTTTTCAATATCCAAGCGCAGAATCCGAGAAAGTAAACTATGAAAAGTACCGCACCATAAATCTTTGATAATATGTTTATAAACTTTCGACCTGAGCTTTACTTGCTCGTATTCTGATAGTAAATCGTAACGTTTGCCAAACTCAATCATTGCCATTTGTTCAGCAAATAATTTTTGAATTCGTTCCTTCATCTCCCGTGCGGCTTTATTGGTGAAAGTAACCGCCAAAATATTTTCAGGATTAACTTTATGTTCGACAATTAAATGAGCAATGCGATAAGTCAAGGCTCGTGTTTTACCAGAACCCGCACCAGCAACTACTAGCAAGGGACCGCAAAAATGCTCGACAGCGCGACGTTGATGGGGGTTAAGGTGACTTAAAAAGTCAATGGTTGTTGTCATGAGCGTGAGGAGTAAGCGAAATTAAAATACAATCTGTTGCAATGTAGCAATATGCCTTTTTGTCACATCAGTACAATTGTCTTATATTGTTAAGGTTACAACATTACCAAAATTTAACTAAAAATTTAACTAATTAAATTTATTGCTTGTGGGAAATAAACATTTATAAACTAGTAGTCTATTTGATTAATTATGATGGGTTGTAGAGACGCGAAATTTCGCGTCTCTACATGGTTTCGGCAATAAACGAACCAGAAAAGATTTAATACCCTATTACCGTTGCTCAACTCCTCCTACAACAGGTTTAACCCCTCCTGTATCATCGGAAAATGGATCGCTTCCACCACTCCAGTTAAAGTCGCTGATCCGAAAACTTATACCACCTAATTCTAATACGGGATTATAACGCAGGCTAATACCGTAAGTACGACGACTGTATTCTAATATATAATCAGTACTAGTGCTTTCATTAGTATCCAAGTTAATACTTGTTTGAAATCCGAAACGAAATGGTCCGTAAAGTTGTTGAGTAATACCAGCACTCAAGACTTTATTATCAACGTAGCGGTCGAATAAGAAAGGCGATAATCCGTCGTTTGTACCTTGGGAATAACTGATATTGAAGCCGGTATAATCTAAAAATGGTTTGGAAAAATGACCGAATTGTCCTTGCAATCCAATTGTCCCTACAAGGGTATTTTGGTTCTCGCCGTTGCTGTAATAACTACCAGTTCCAGTTATTGAACCAAATGTTTGGACGTAGGGAACTACGGGATTCGCTGTATACTTTAATCCTTCTTCTCTGGTTGCTGGTAAAGGCTTACCCTGCCAAAGATTGATACCTCCACCAATGGTAGCACTGGCTTGTAAGCGTCCAAGGGAAATTCGGTCGTTGCTACGATTGATATCGAGTAAGTCTTGACGGTCAGTATTAGCACTGATTTGTTGAGCGCCTGCTTGATACCTCAAGTTTAAACCAGTTTTACCTAAAGGTATATTTGGAGAAATAATAACTCCACCGAAGCTGCTTTGTACAGTTTGAAAACCAAGACTACCGTTGTAAAGGCGATCGCGATAGCTGTATTCTACTGTTGCTTGATAGGGATTTTGAATATTGCCGAGTAAATAGTTGTATCGGACGCTGGTACGTAAATTGTCTTCTAAGTCGGTTAAATCGAGACTTGTCAAAGATGTCGATGCATTGATTTGCGATCGCTCGTTTAAGGTAGCATTAAAGCTTGATTTCAAACCGAATAATGCCGGAAAGTCGCCGGTATTATTTTGTATGGCTTGTTGAGCAAAAAATTGGGGTGTAACTTGCCAACTTACCTGTGGTGTATTTAATACTCTAAAGGAACGCTCTAAATATAAACCACCACGTTCGTCACCATCGAAACCGATGGAAATTGGAGCGGGAGTAGCATCGCGCTGATTACGATCAATTGTCCTTGTATAGCCTGGTATACCTAAAGTTAAGCCTTGATCAAAGACTAAACGCGGTCGTCTTAATCTTAGTTTATCTTGGCGAGGGGAAATTTGATTTAAAGTAACTGAGTCTGCACGTAACTCTAATTCTGGGGGAGAAAAGGGATCATTAGTAATACGGACATCTCTTGCTTGCCAACCTCTGGGATAAAAATCGACTCGTGCGGCTTCAAATCGGACACGTCTAACTTCACCTCCAGTTTCACCAGATGGTAAATTTCGAGCATCTCTACCACCCAATTGAACCCCAATCCCTCCAGGACTACCAATACCAGTTAAAGGTTGATTTCTTCTAATTCTATCGCTCAGAGGACGACGAGATACACCACCTGCTGCGACTTCTGGTGAAGTGAAAGAAAAATCTTCTGGGGCTTGGGCTAGGTTAATTTCACCCCTTCCCCCTTCTAAATCTCCCGTATCTTGAATAAAATTGTATGTAAACCGATTTCCTCTTAAAACTTGCTCCCCTCTGGTGACTGCAACGTTTCCTTCTCCGACTGCAACTAAGTTATCTATATTTACCTGTAAGCTATCGGCATCTACTACAGAGCCATCAAATCTTACTACGACATTACCTTCAGCCGTGACAACCCGACGATTTTCATCGTAAATCTGCCTATCTGCAAGAATTTCAATTACTCTTCTGGTTTCCGTTGGGGGTTGTGATGCTGGTTGTTGCTGGGTTGGTTGAGTGTTTGTTTCTGGTTGCGGTTCGGGTATAGTTTCTTGTTGAGTTTCTTGTTGAGCTTGTACCTGAGAACGTGATTTGAATTCTATTGTCGCTGGTGCTGTTGTCGAGTTTGTATTTTGAGAATAAAATTCTATTTTCGTCGGTTTTTGCGTTTCTTGAACAGTTGTTTTTTTATTAGCAATTTTCTGCGGTGTTTTACTTAAATTTTTAGTAATAGATTCTGCTTGAGGTTGAGATAAATTCTTACCCTTGTTCAACGTTTGAGTAACAGCTTCAGCTTCAAAAGTCTCCAATTGATAGCCAATACTCAAATTTTCCCCTAAAGATGCTGCATCTCTAGAGACAGTCGCGGGTGAAAATTCCGGTGGGACAATAGTTTCGGGTAAGGTAGTTTTCGATAAATTTTGGGTTTTCCCAAAAGATTCCGCTGGGTAAGAACTGCCTTCCCTCTCAAAAATCGCTTTTGTTGTAGAAGATTGTTGAGGTAAAGTACTAATTTGTTTGCTACTAGTATTTACAGAGACATCTGCTACGGCTTGTGTTTGGACAAAATGTGGTAATTCGGGCGGTAGAACTGGATGAAGCATACTTACGCATTATATAAGCCAACAAACAGTCTTTAAAGCAAGCTAAAGAACAGTTAATAAACAAGTTAGAAGCATAAAATATTTATAAGTTTTGAAAAAGACATTTCCAAAATAAACTTCTAACTAAAGCCTTCTACTTAGCCTGCGAGCAGATTCCGCCCAAAAAAGGACACGTTTACGAAAGAAAATAGTTAAAAAACAATTACTGATAATTCTTTCTACGTGTCCTTAATATTAGTACTAACCTCTGCCAATACAGCAGCGATTACGGACGAAACGGACTATATTTATTCAAAATCATTACGTCCGGGGTTACGAGCTGGGTCATTTGACAAAAATCCAAAGATAAATGTAGCTAAAAATAACCCAACAACAACATAAACAGCGATTTTTAAACTCAACATAGCAATTTCTCCACAGGGCTAATCGAAAAAGTTCTTTTTAGTATCTGCTGTTGCAGAAAAGATAACTTCTTTATATTACCCAAAATAGACCCATTTTTGGAGGATATATAATGATAGATATCCTACAATTATTTTCTCAGATCGAAGTTTGGCACTTCAGTAGGCGGCTTTGTTGTTTTTCGACGTTGATTTAAATAAATATGTTTCTTGGGGAAAGATGTTGGCTTTCCTAAGAGTTACCGTTCGTAAATGTCTATACCTAACTATACATATATAGACAAAGCTAGACATTTACGTTTGTAGTTTTAGTCCAAAGTCCCAAAACTACAGGCACAAACGGCAGTGCCTCTATCCC
>JBHJOU010001016.1:0-13729 GCA_050329355.1 Rivularia sp. (in: cyanobacteria) | reverse complement strand
TTGCTTGATATCGCGCCAATTTTGCTGGAACTCTTTATCGTCTATGAATTTTTCTAACTTTCGGAGTTCATCGAGATTCTTAATCCAATCTGTACCGATTTTATCGGTAATTAGACGAGCCAGTCGAGGATTTCCCAACAACAACCAGCGACGTGGGGTTACACCATTTGTTTTGTTGATAAACTTCTCTGGAAATAATTCATAGAAGTCGTGAAGAACATCTTTTTTGAGTAGCTCGGTATGCAGAGCCGCTACACCGTTAATTTTATGGCTACCGACACAAGCTAAATGTGCCATGCGGACTTTCCTTTCATCACCTTCTTCAATCAAAGATAGCCGCGATATCTTTTCCAAATCTCCAGGATAACGTCTTCTCACCTCCGCCAAAAAACGGAAGTTGATTTCGTAAATTATTTCTAAATGTCTGGGTAATAATCTCCCGAAAAGTGCCACGGGCCATTTTTCTAAAGCTTCTGGTAGTAGAGTATGGTTAGTGTAAGCAAAGGTATTCTTAGTAATATTCCAAGCTTTATCCCAAGACATTTGATGTTCGTCAATCAATAGCCGCATTAATTCAGCAATACCAACTGAAGGATGAGTATCGTTAAGTTGAATTGCAGCTTTTTCACCCAGATTATCTAAAGTGTTAAAAACGTGTTGATGACGACGGAGAATATCTTGCAATGAACAGGAAACAAAGAAGTACTGTTGCTGCAAACGTAATTCCTTACCCTGCATCGTATCATCGTTGGGGTAAAGAACTTTGGAAATATTCTCTGAGAACATTTGACTACCTACCGCACCGATGTAATCACCAGCATTAAAAGCCTGTAGGTCAAATTCGTCAGTTGCTTCAGCTTTCCACAACCGGAGAATATTCACTGTATCCACACCATAACCCGGTACGGGAGTATCATAGGGAACTCCAGATACTTTTTGCTGCGCTACCCAACGTGATTGGTAACGTCCGTTTCGATCGTGGTAAACTTCTGTATGACCGCCAAACTTGACTTCTACGCGATATTCAGGTAAAGGAAGTTCCCAAGCGTTACCGAAACTCAACCATTTGTCAGGATTTTCTACCTGCCACCCGTTACGAATAACTTGCTCAAAAATCCCGAATTCATAACGAATTCCATAACCAACAGCCGGAATTTCCAAAGTTGCTAAAGAATCGAGATAGCAAGCTGCAAGTCTTCCCAAGCCTCCATTACCCAATCCTGGTTCTCGTTCTTTTTCCAACAAGTCGTCTAACTCTAACCCGGATTCTTTAAGAACAGTTTTAATTTTTTCGTAAAGACCAAGATTAATGAGACTATTAGCTGTATATCGACCCATTAAGAATTCAGCCGAGAGGTAGTAAACCGTTTTCACACGATTTTCCATGTGAGTTTCGGCTGTTTTGATGCGTCGTTGCAGAATGCGATCCCGAACGCTATGGGCAACAGCCATATAATAATCGTACAAGGTGGCAAAAAACTCACCTTTTCCTTGGACATAATAAAGACTATCAGCAATGGCACGTTTGAGAGTTTCCTCACTCATTCCAGTGCGATCGTCCTCTACTCTAACTTTAGCAATCTCAGGGGCAGAAGCATTGTCCTGTGCTAAGTTACTATATTTTTGCTCTGATGAACTGCTACTCATTATGGTGATGTTGCTAAGATATCAAATTTACACTTATATCTAACCCTATAGCTTTATAGCATTCTCTCTCTTACACTTGCTCAAATAATTGGGAATTTTAGGAGTTAGGAGTTAGGAGTTAGTACCACCGGAGTTAGGAGTTGTACAGACGTAGCATTGCTACGTCTGTACCGGAGTTAGTACCACCGGAGTTGACGGTTGACAGTTTTTATTTATTTCTCCCCATCTCCTTGTCTTTTAATACTCCCACTTCCAATCGCGAATTTCGGGCATATCTTCACCGTGTTCGCGGACGTATTGCTTGTGTTCGATTAACTTGTTGTGCAACATTTGCTTGACATGAGCCGCTCTATATTTCAGATGGGGAACTCTGTCAATCACGTCATCTGCTAAATTAAAGCGGTCTAAATCGTTCATGACCACCATATCAAAAGGTGTGGTTGTGGTTCCTTCTTCTTTGTAACCCCGGACATGGAGGTTTTTGTGATTTGTGCGACGATATGTTAAACGGTGAATCAGCCAAGGATAACCGTGGAAGGCAAAGATAATTGGTTTATCTGGTGTAAAGATGCTATCAAAGTCTTTGTCACTCAAACCGTGAGGATGTTCGATTTCTGGCTGTAAAGTCATTAAATCAACTACGTTTACTACCCTGATTTTTAATTCGGGGAAATTATCTCGTAATATATCTACTGCTGCTAATGTTTCTAAGGTGGGAACATCTCCAGCACAAGCCATGACTACATCTGGTTCGGTTCCTTGATCGTTACTAGCCCAACCCCAAATACCGATCCCCGTGGTGCAGTGCTTGACTGCTTCATCCATATTTAGATATTGCAGTCCTGGTTGTTTCCCGGCGACAATCACGTTAACGTAATGGCGGCTTCTCAAACAATGGTCTGTTACGGAAAGTAAACAATTGGCATCGGGTGGTAGATATATTCTCACAACCTCAGCTTTCTTGTTAATAACGTGGTCAATAAAGCCTGGATCTTGATGGCTAAATCCGTTGTGGTCTTGTCGCCATACGTGAGATGTTAATAAATATGTTAAGGAAGCGACTGGTCTACGCCAAGGAATTTCGCGGGTCGTTTTCAACCATTTGGCGTGCTGGTTGAACATTGAATCGATGATATGGATAAATGCTTCATAACAGGAAAATAATCCGTGACGACCTGTAAGTAAGTATCCTTCCAACCATCCCTGGCAAGTATTTTCACTGAGGATTTCCATCACACGACCGTCTGCGGCTAGGTTATCGTCGTATTCTAAGGTTTCTGCGACCCAAGTTCTTGAAGTTACTTTTAATACGTCTCCTAGTCGATTGGATGCGGTTTCGTCAGGACCAAATAAGCGGAAGTTGCGGCTATCTAAATTCAGTTTCATTACATCCGCCAGTAATTTACCCATAACGCGGGTTGCTTCAGCAATGGTTTTTCCTGGTTCGCTGATTTCTACCGCATAGTTGCGAAAATCAGGCATTTTCAAATCTCGCAGCAAAATACCACCGTTAGCGTGGGGATTGTCACCCATGCGTCGATTCCCATCTGGTGCGAGTTCGGCTAATTCTGCGATTAATTTACCGTTTTGATCAAATAATTCTTCTGGCTGATAACTCTTCATCCAATCTTCCAACATCTGGACGTGGGCTGGTTCCGCAGCCATATTTGATAACGGTACTTGGTGCGATCGCCAATAATCTTCGGTTTTTTGTCCATCAACTTCTTTTGGTCCAGTCCAACCTTTGGGACTCCTAAGAATAATCATCGGCCATTGGGGACGCTGTTTAAAGCCATTTTTCCGCGCATCTTCCTGAATTTCACGGATTTCGTGTACTACGGTATCCATAGTTGCAGCCATCAATTGATGCATGGCTTCTGGTTCGGAACCTTCGACGAAATAAGGTTTATAACCATAACCTTCAAACAGTTTTTGCAATTCCTCATGGCTAATCCGAGCCAAAACTGTGGGATTAGCAATTTTATAGCCGTTGAGGTGCAAAATCGGTAGTACAGCACCATCATGTACTGGGTTAAGAAACTTGTTAGAATGCCAACTTGCAGCCAAGGAACCCGTTTCTGCTTCACCATCACCGACAACGCAAGCAACAATCAAATCGGGATTATCAAAAGCCGCACCAAAAGCATGAGAAACAGCATAGCCAAGTTCTCCACCTTCATGGATGCTTCCTGGAGTTTCCGGTGCTACATGAGAAGGAATCCCACCGGGGAACGAAAACTGTTTGAAGAGTTTTTGCATCCCTTGGGTATCTTGAGAAATATTTGGATAATATTCGCTGTAAGTTCCTTCAAGATAGGTATTAGCCACTAAACCAGGTCCTCCATGTCCAGGACCAGCAATATAAATCATACTTAAGTCATCTCTTTTAATCACTCGATTGAGATGAACATAAATAAAATTCAAACCGGGAGTAGTCCCCCAATGTCCTAGCAGTCTGGGTTTAACGTGTTTTAATTGCAGCGGTTCTTTGAGTAAAGGATTATCCAATAAATAGATTTGCCCAACTGAAAGATAATTCGCTGCATTCCAATAAGCATTAATCTTGCGTAATTCGTCACTCTGTAATGGTTTGGCTTGGGGAGGGGTTGCTAAAGTCATGCTTAACTCCTGAGTACAAATATTGTGAACTTTTTACGTTTATATAAACTTAAATTCGTCCCTATCTTTTATATCTAAATGAATATTTGTTTATCAAGTATTATTTATGAAATCATCTTATCGCAGCGGTAAAATTTATCTTAGCTATAGCACAACGCATTATCATAGCTAGTTTCATTAATTGAAACAACCTAAAATTAGCTTTTATCTGATAAAGTTAATATCATCAAATCATTAAAAATTTCCCCAATTGTCAACAATTATTTATTTAACTGAACAACCTGTTTGGGAGTTTAGCACAACATTTCTTTACTTGTTCAAATTTAACCGCAATTTAACCGTTTTTTTTAACTATTAACTTATTTAGAATAATCGATTATATCGCATACAATTAAAATACTTCTTTAGATAGAAGATAACATTTTAAATTTAGTTATTAAAGTTAATTAAATATAGTAACTATAAGAAAATAAATTAGTTACAATACAAAATTAAAATCCAAATTGCCATAATCATCAAATCTGGAGAATTAAATCTCTAATAAACCAGTCGGTGGACTAATTTCAATCCGATTATTTAACAAATCAACCACTGGAACAATTTCTCTAACAAAAGGAATTAAAACAGTCTTGGAATTTTGGATTATAGATTTTGGATTTTGGATTTTCTCTTCATCCCCTTGTCCCCTTATCTCCTCTTTCCCCAACCGTACCTCCAGCAAATCATTACCAGCAGCAATCAAATCAACTACCGTACCGATAAATTCTCCATTTTCCTGCATAAAAACAGATAAACCGACCAAATCCATTAAATGATACTCATCTTCACCCAAAGGAGGGCGATCGCTTTGGGGTACAAGTATCTTGCAACCCCGTAATTCTTCAGCTTCATCCCGGTGCTTCACACTAGCTAATTGAATTACATAAAGATTTTTACCTTCAAGAAAACGACCTTTAATTAACTCTACCTCTTGCGGTTCCGTTGCATCTAGACGCAACAACCAACGCTTACCCGGTACCTCAAAACGTTCGGGAAAATCCGTATCCGGATAAACCCGTAATTCACCATTCAATCCTTGAGGTGCAACAATCTTACCAATTTCCAACCAAGCCATTTCAGTTATCAGTAAACAGTTATCAGTTATCAGTAGAGACGTAGCACTGCTACGTCTATTATTGAGTTAGGAGTTAGGAGTTAGGAGTTAGGAGTTAGGAGTTAGGAGTTAGGAGTTAGGAGTTAGGAGTTAGGAGTTAGGAGTTATTAACAATCTATATTTCTCCCCATCCCCTTGTCGTCATCATCTCACACATTCACGGTAGCACCTTGATAAACTTCTTGGGCTACTTGGGCGAAACGCTGCATTCCGATTTTGATTTCCTCGTCGCTACCTGTGAGACTGACACGGAAGCATTGATGTTTGTGTTCCCATTCTTCGTGCAATCCGGGGAAGAAGGAGTTTCCAGGGACAACTATTACACCTACTTTTTTAAGTTTTTGGTAAAAATCCCAGTCGCTGATGGGTAAATCTTGCAGCCATATCCAAGCAAAAATCGCTCCTTCACCACGATGCAGTAACCAAGGTAAGTTTTTGGGCATTGCGGCTTCTAAAGTACTTTCTAAAACAGCAAATTTGTTTTTGTAAAAAGGACGAATCACGGTTTCGCTGATTCTTGCTAACTCTCCCGAATCAATAGCACGAGCGGCTATGGCTTGTCCGTACCTGGATGAATGTAAGCTAGCGTTGGCTTGGAAGCACTCTAAGGCTTCAATTAATTTTTCATTCCCAATGGCAATTCCGACTCTTTCTCCGGGTAATCCTGCTTTTGATAAACTCATACAGTGGAGAATATTTTCACCAAAGGTTGGTGTCATCTCGGTATAATTCAAAGCTGGGAACGGCGGCGCGTAGGCGGAGTCAATTAAAACTGGTACATTTAATGGTGCGGCAAGTGCGGCAATTTTCTCCACTTCTTCATCGCTAATTACATTGCCAGTAGGATTACAGGGACGAGAAAACAAAACACAACCAGTAGTTTCGCTAATTGATAACTGGCTGAAATCGGGACGGTATTTAAATCTATGAGATGATGCGTCAATATCTAAAGTTGGTTTGTAGGCGAATAAGGCTTCGGGAACCAAACTGACTCCACCATAACCTGTATAATCGGGACTTAGAGGAAGAACAATTTGTTTGAGTTCTTCGTTAGTAGTATAACCGCCGAAGACATTTGCAGCGTAGAAATAAAGTGTTTGACTACCGGGAGTAATTAAAATATTGCGTTCGCTAAGATTTAAACCGTAGCGCTTGTTAAAGTCTTTTGCAACCGCTTCGATTAACGGCGAGTAACCCTTAGAATAACCATAACGGCAAACAACATCACCATACTCCGTACTTGATAAAAGTTCCGCAGTACAATCGCGCCACAATTGTTCGACTTCAGGTAAAATCAACGGATTACCTGCACTCAAATTCATCAACTCCTGCCCAATTCCTGCGCGTAAAGTTTCATTGATATCCTTCATAATCGCTCTTACGCCGGTCAGTTTAGACATTTGAACGCCAAATTTAGTTAGGGCAGGATTCATAAGCAATCGATAATTATAAATAGTTTAATTTTAACTTTAACTTTAACTTTAACTATAATCTGTCATGGGGCATTGATGGAAAATTGAGTATGGGGTATGTGAAGATGAGAAAATACACAATCATCTAACACCATAAGTAGGTTGGCGTTGAAAATTATAATTAGGGCAGGCAGCTTTGCTGGAGGCAGTCGGGGTAAGAGTTTAAGGCTAATTAACATTCTGTTAGATGATTCGGTTTATTTCTGCCGACTTACTTAAACATAAATAATATATTAACTAAGTAATTGGGGTCGAATTAATATAAAACTTCACCCTATGACCACTTCGCGGTATTATTTCGATTATCTCATGATTGACAAGTCGAAAATATAATTGAGAAATTATAAAATATTTTGGTGCAGTTGCCCAACTATAAACTCTAATAAAGAAAGAAGAATCAGCGAAAAGAATGAGAAGGGGTGAATAGTGGAAGTTAAAGCAGCAGTTGCATATGAAGCGGGTAAGCCGTTGAGTATTGAAACGGTGAATTTAGAAGGACCATTATGTGGTGAAGTATTAATCGAAATCAAAGCCAGCGGCATCTGTCATACCGATGCTTACACATTATCAGGTAAAGACCCAGAAGGTTTATTTCCGGCAATTTTGGGGCATGAAGGCGCGGGGGTTGTGGTAGATATAGGAAAAGGTGTGACCAGCCTTAAAAAGGGAGACCACGTAATTCCTCTTTATACTCCCGAATGTCGTCAGTGCGAATATTGTTTGAGTTTAAAAACGAATCTTTGTCAAGCAATTCGTAGTACTCAAGGTAAAGGTTTGATGCCCGATGGTACTAGTCGTTTTTCCATTGGGGGTGAAAGACTTTATCATTATATGGGTACATCGACTTTTGCTAACTATACAGTATTGCCGGAAATCGCGATCGCAAAAATTCGTAAAGATGCACCTTTTGAAAAGGTTTGTTACATCGGTTGTGGAGTGACTACGGGTATCGGTGCGGTGATTTTCACAGCAAAGGTGGAACCCGGTTCTAAAGTAATAGTTTTTGGTTTGGGTGGTATCGGTTTAAATGTAATTCAAGGGGCGAGAATGGTAGGAGCCGATATGATTATCGGTGTAGATATTAATCCCACAAAACGGGAATTAGCAGAAAAATTTGGGATGACGCACTTTGTTAATCCGAAAGAAGTGGAAGGTGATTTAGTCGCTTATTTAGTGGATTTAACTAAAGGTGGAGCCGATTATACCTTTGAATGCATTGGTAATGTAAAAGTGATGCGTCAAGCATTAGAATGCTGTCATAAAGGTTGGGGACAAAGTATTATAATTGGTGTTGCTGGTGCGGGAGAAGAAATTAGTACTCGTCCGTTTCAATTAGTAACTGGAAGAGTGTGGAAAGGTTCCGCTTTTGGTGGTGCGAGAGGACGTACTGATGTACCGAAAATAGTGGATTGGTATATGCAAGGAAAGATAAATATTGACGATTTAATTACTCATGTCATGCCAATAGAAAAGATTAATGAAGGTTTTGAATTAATGCATCAAGGTGAGTCTATTCGGAGTGTAGTTACATTTTAATTAATAATATAAAGACGTAGCAAGTATTCGTATAAAAATAAATTGAACAATAAATTGAACAAGTAGTGTGGGCATCCTGCCCAACTTTGGGAAATAGCAGGCGAGACGCTGCACTACTTATTTTTAGATGATTCCATGCTACGTCTTCAATCTATAGGCTGTCAAACTAATTATCAATGGATAATTTTTATAAAAATGGTCACAATCAACGAAATAATTAACAATGACGATATCGAGCAACTTTTACCAGAAAAACGAGTTGCCATCGTTAATATTAGCTGGCAAGCTTATGAACAAATTTTAAACGCTTTAGGCGAAAACCGAGCGGCAAGGGTGCATTATTATCAGGGTGTTTTAGAAATTATGACTCCGTTAGAGGCACATGAAAGCAGCAGCGAAAATATAGGAATATTAGTTCATATTCTCACAGAAGAACTAAACTTAAATATCAAGAGTTTAGCTTCAACTACACTCAAAATAGCAGAGAAAAAAATTGGTACAGAACCAGATAAATGTTACTACATAAAAAATGAACCTATTGTTCGTGGGAAAACCGTAAACTTAAATCAAGATCCACCTCCCGATTTAGTTTTAGAAGTTGATATTACTCATACAGATATTAATAAAAAACAACTTTATCAAGATATAAAAGTACCAGAATTTTGGTGCTATAACGGAAAATCACTAACTATTTATATATTAAATCAGGAAGAATATCAAGAATCAGAAAAGAGTTTAAGTTTTCCCATATTAACTAAAGCAATAATTTACGAATTTATCTCGAATTGTCGTAGCAATGGAGAAACTCAAGCAAAACGAGAATTTCGCAATAAAATACAAGAATTATTACAAAAATAAAATTACTCCCTCTTCCTCCGCGACAATTTCCACAGAGATTTCGGTTTCAATTTCAAAAGGTGGTTGATAGAAACCAGATAAATCCAACAAAAGAGGCAACACCACCATTTTACTGCTTCCTCTGAAATTAAACGTCGTCTGCTTAAATTGAAATAATTGCTTTGAACTTGTTTTAAAGATTGTTTTTCTGTATCTGTTAACGAAGGTAAATTATCCGTCCATTCAGTAAAAAAATCCGTATCTGTAGAAAGCCGCAAACCAAACTTTTCTTCTAATTCGTAAATACTTATATCTTTAAACTACTCATAGGGTAAGGGAATAGGGAATCGAAAAAGTTAAGATTTATTAAATATTCCAGGGTTTTATAATTTATTAAGAATAATCTATGCTTTAACATTCATAATCAATTAACTTGTATAAACTATGAACTGGTGGCAAAAACTCAAGAAAAATCCTTTAGCGCGATTTGGGGCAATTTTACTGATAATTTTCTATATTACGGTAATTTTCGCGGATTTTGTTGCACCTTATGACCCATATTATTCGCAGCCAAATGGTTCTTTACTGCCACCAACTCGCGTATATTTGAATAATAGACAAGGACAATTTATCGGTCCTCACATTTACCAGACTACTCAAGGTGATACGGATTTAGAAACGGGTAAACGCGAAATAATTGTAGATTACAGCAAACCTTCTCCTCTACGTTTATTTGTGCAAGGTTCCCAGTACCAGCTGTTTAAATTCAGTTTACCGCTACCCCCAATTTGGGATGAAGTCACAATATTCCCCGGTATCCCTTTAAACTTACATTTATTCGGCGCTGTTGGTGAAGCTAGATTTAATCTTTTGGGTACTGATGATCAAGCACGAGACGAATTCAGTCGTTTAGTTTATGGTGGTCGTATCAGTTTATTTATCGGGATTTTAGGTGTCGCGATTTCTTTCCCGTTGGGTATGATAGTCGGTGGGATTTCCGGCTACTTCGGTGGCTGGACTGATTCAGTAATTATGCGACTAGTAGAAGTACTGATGACATTCCCTAGTATATATTTATTAGTTACATTAGGCGCAGTGTTGCCATCAGGATTAAGTAGTTCTCAAAGATTTATATTAATCGTTTTGATTACTTCCTTTATTGGCTGGGCTGGTTTAGCGCGGGTAATTCGCGGACAAGTGCTGTCAATCAAAGAGCGAGAATTTGTTCAAGCAGCAAGAGCGATGGGTGGTAAACCTTTTTACATCATTGTTCGTCACGTTTTACCTCAAACTGCAAGCTATATTGTTATCTCCGCAACTCTTTCCATTCCCAGTTTTATCGGTGCGGAAGCAATATTAAGTTTGATTGGTTTGGGTATTCAACAACCAGATCCTTCTTGGGGTAATATGCTATCGTTAGCAACCAACGCTTCTATTTTGGTATTGCAACCCTGGTTAATTTGGCCCCCCGCTCTGGTAATTATCCTTACAGTTTTGGCATTTAACTTGCTTGGTGATGGATTGAGAGATGCACTCGATCCCAGGAGTTTGGGACGGTAGTTTAGGTTAAAGGTTAGAGGTTTAAGGTTAGAGTTAAATTTAAAAGTCGGGTTTCGTGAAAGTTACCCGACTTCTGTGCTACTACAAACCAAAATCCCAATATTTAAGTTGCAAATTTTGAGTCGGAATTGCGATCGCAGCAGCACAATTAGTAAAAGGTTCGATTTCTACTAAATTCCATTCACCGGGTAAATTCAACCGAGCAGGTTGTTCTGGAGTTAGGAAAATTTCGACTTTTTGTAAATCTTTTAATCCTGTTCCTGTTGCTTTTAAATAAGCTTCTTTACAAGTCCAGTAACGAAAAAAAAGTTGTTGTTGTTGCTGTGGAGGAGCCGATTTTATAGTAGTAAATTCACTTGGTAAAAAGAATCTTTGAGCAAGGGAAAGCACATCTGTAGTTGAGTTAAAACATTCTAAATCTACACCGATAGAATCGGTTAAACTTATTGCATACAAAGCAAAATCTTGGGAATGAGATAAATTAAAGCTGAGATTAGGATGATAATTTTGGTTTAAAAAGGGTTTACCACGAGGTTCGTAACCAAACTGTATTTTAGACGATTGAATATTTAAATAACGACCTAATATACTTCTAAGAATACCCCTACCAGCAATAAACCGTTGTCGATGCTGCTCGAAATGAAATCTTTTTGCTCTAACTAACTCATCTTCCGAGAGAATTTGCTTAAACTGTTCCAATAAAGACTCTACATTGCCGAGATTTTCTCGCCAAATATGAACTTCATTAGGCGATAATTTAATATTTTCTATATCAGTCGGCGCTTTTAACCACATTCAATTTTGGATTTTAGATTTTAGATTTTGGATTTAAAGAGTTAGGAATTAGTTGACAGTTCTTATTTATTTCTCCCCATCCCCTTGTCTCCCCATCCCCTTGTCTCCCCATCCCCTTGTCTCCCCATCCCCTTGTCTCCCCATCTCCCCATCTCCCCATCCCCTCGTCTCCCCATCTCTTCATTCCACCCACTCCAAGACTCGATTCCAAGCCCACCATGGGTCTTTATCTCCATATTTTTTCTGACATTGCTTGCTACTTAAATAACCAACATGACCACCGTATTTTGTCAAAATTAAGTCTATAGCTGGATTTTGGGAGCAAGCCGCTTGTAACTCTGGGATGATGGCTGGTGCAAAAAATGGGTCGTCTGCGGCGTAGATTATTAAAGTTGGTTTGCTAAGGTTAGGGAGAAGAGGTAAAGCGCTGCTTGCTTGATAGTAAGCTTCGACTGAGGGGAAACCTAACTTTTCTATGACTAATTCGTTATCAAATCCCCATATGCTGTTTGCTCTTTGGATTGCATCTGGATCTAAACTTCCTGGATGATGATTGTGAATTTCCCATGCTAATTTTTTCAACCTCTTAGCAATTCTCGCTTCTAAAAATCTGCCTACCGGATAACTAGTTAAATACTTAAGGGAAGGATTGGAATCTAAACTGGGACAAATTACCGCACCACCACCGATATCGCTCTCTTTTATTGCTATTTCCTCAGTTTGGGTTAATTCTACAGCGGCTTTAACTGCCCATAACGCCAATTGTCCTCCTAAAGAGAATCCTGTAAACCAAAATTTTGGAGGACATCCCATTGATAAAGCTGCTGCTGCAATGCGAACAAAATCTTCCCCTTCATACAAACCATCACTGGTTAAGGTTGGGGATAATTCTGCTGTTTTACCGTGAGCGCGCCAGTCAAATAATACTACCGCATATCCTTGAGCGTAGGCTTTACGCCCCAAAATATTCAGAAACCATTCCTCTTCTAAATCGCCAATAATCCCGTAGGTACCTATAATAGTGCCACGAGGATTTTCCGGAATGGCTACCAATCCAAACAGGGGTACTCCTTGTGCGCCTCTAAATACTTGCTCTTGATAACTAGGCTCTGGTAAGTTGAGAACAGTTTGCCAATTGTTTTTTCCCCACAAAGCTGCACCGACGGTCATTGACACGCCGTTTCGTAAAAACCAGGGTGGATTGTAGGTTGAAGCACACATTGTATAAGATATTCTGTCTAATTTGTAGTTTTTTTTAGAATATTTTAATTTTAAGCTTTATGTTATATTTAATTTTTTTTTTATAATCATTAAAGCAATCTTTGTATTTTCCAAAGATTTTTAACTTTCCTTAATACACAGTAACAATTATTTCATAATGCCGAGAATTCTTGTCATAGATGACGATCCAGCAATTTCCGAGTTAGTAGCCGTTAATTTAGAAATGGCTGGTTACGATGTCAGTCAAGCTGAAGATGGTATAAAAGGTCAAGCGCTAGCACTACAATTGCAGCCAGACTTAATTATGTTGGATTTGATGTTGCCGAAGGTTGATGGATTTACTGTATGTCAGCGCTTGCGTCGAGATGAGCGTACTTCTGATATTCCGGTATTGATGTTAACTGCTTTGAGTCAAACTCAGGATAAAGTCGAAGGATTTAATGCAGGTGCGGACGATTATTTAACTAAGCCTTTTGAAGTAGAGGAAATGTTGGCTCGGGTGCGGGCTTTACTCCGACGTACCGATCGCATTCCTCAAGCAGCAAAGCACAGCGAAATCCTCAATTACGGTTCACTGACTTTAGTTCCGGAAAGGTTTGAAGCGATATGGTTTACTCAAACTGTCAAGTTAACTCACTTGGAGTTTGAATTACTTCATTGTTTGCTACAACGTCACGGACAAACGGTTTCTCCCAGCGAAATACTTCGAGAAGTTTGGGGTTACGATCCAGATGATGATATTGAAACCATTCGCGTACATATCCGTCACTTGAGAACCAAACTAGAACCAGATCCGCGTCATCCCCGCTATATCAAAACTGTATATGGTGCTGGATATTGCTTGGAATTACCCAGCAATCCTCCATCAACTGAAGAATTCTCAACTACC
>JBHJOU010000619.1:0-3707 GCA_050329355.1 Rivularia sp. (in: cyanobacteria) | reverse complement strand
GGCGGTTGAAACCGCAGCTACACAAACAAAACCCGTCTGCACGGGTTTAATGTAAGTAAAATATTACACATTTAAACTGATATTCCTACAAAGCGCTCAAATAACTTCAGCGCTTTTTTGCTATACCTACGTATAAATACAAAAGATTAAGAGTATTTATTGACATCATTATGACCAGAGTTCTGAGCATAATGATGACATTAAATAACGAAAAATATCTAGCAATTCTTGAGCAAATCCGCTGGAATGGAAAGCCAAAGTGTCCTTACTGCGAATCAAGCAACGCAACAGCATACAAAAACGAGAAAAGATACCATTGTAATTCATGCTACACTTCATTTAGCGTCACAGTTGGTACACTGTTTCATAAAACTCATGTGAGTTTGGATAAATGGTTTTTAGCAATTCGTCTAGTGATGAGTTCTTCGGAAGGTATCAGCGTGCGTCAGCTTGCTAAACAAGTTGGGGTTAATAAAAATACTGCTGCTTTTATGCTGAAGCGGATAAAAGAGGATAAGTCGGAAGTATTGGAGAGATTAGTAAGAATGAAATCTTAGAAACCCCTTTCAAAACCTCTCCTCCAGGGGAAGAGAGGTTGTTATGACTTCTTAATCACTTACAAATTAGTTTGTAGAGACGTAGTACTGTGACTTAAACCTGAACACCTTATTAAGGAAGGTTTCAGAACCAAAAGTATATTTAAATGTTTCAATTGGAGAAGCTTAAATGAGTACACAAAAAAAACCTTATAGAACTAAGCGTAGCGTAGCAATTAAATTTTATCTATTGATGCTGTTCAATACGTTTATCCTATTTTTAAGTTTTATTGGTAAAGAACCTTTGGTAGCTTACCTACAAGATTTTAATATTAAAATTCCTCCCTTTTTATTACCAATAGTAATTGGACTATTTTCACCATTACCTTCATGGCTTTTTGTAAAAGAGTCTATCGAGGAATCAATCGAATGTGAATCCAAAGCAAAGATAGAAGAAAATCGTGAAAAATGTGAATCCGAAATAAAAAAAATCAAGGAAGAATATGAAAGAAAAGCACCTGAAATAATTAAAGAAAAACAAGAATTAGAATTTTTAGCTATTTGGACAGATAAAGAACAGCTAAATCATGTTGATTTCAATGAAATGTCTGAAAAATTGCGTCAGGAATTAATGAAAGATAGAACAGAATTTCAAGAAATTTATCTAGAAAGATTTAGAGAAAGATATGAAGCTCGTCAAGACATTATAAATAAACTAAATGGTGATTTATTAAAATCAATCGCACGAAAAGCAGGTGATTATTCTTTTAATAAAAAACAAAATGATTCTATTACGACAGAGGAAAATCAAATATATAAGAATATATATGTAATCTTAAAAGCTTGGCTAATTTGCAGTATTAAATTTGATTGCGAGATGCCAACAGAGCATTTACATCGAATTCTTAATAAAAATAGCAAGCGCGAATTAGATGCTTTGAACTACATTAGAGACAATATATTGTTAGACGATAAATTCAAGGAAATATTACCAAATGAGAAATCGAGAGAAATAATTAGTGATTATATCAGTGAATTTTGTCAAAAAATAGATATCAATGCTTGAATTAAGAAGCTACTTCACTGAAATAATGTTTTGCAACCTTAGAGGATGTTTTAAAAGTATCCGGCGGTTGAAACCGCTACTACACAAACGAAGTCCACCTGCGTGGACTAGTAATTTAGAACCCGCACAGGCGGGTTTTGTTTGTGTAGCTGCGACTTATAGTCGCCAGGTAAAGTATAAATTAGACTGTATATAAAAGAAGCTGATAAGCAAATTTTTATATTACTTTTAAAAAGGCTTAATATGATTAAAATCAATTTCTTCATTTAAAACTTCACGAAGAGTATTTTTATATTCAATTTCCTGTTCCAAGCTTGGAAAATTAACTCTTGCTTTTTTTCCGTTATTTGTAATATACTCAAGCATTTTATCAACGGATGAAAAATTATTTAATCTCTCATAATCATTATGGTGTAATTGCTTTAAAGCATCATTCGTAATCTTGTTTGCAATTAGTAAAAGTTCATAAATAGTAAATTGAGCCATTGTTTACACCGTTGAAAAATATTGATGAGGTTAATAATATTTTTGAATCGGGAGTATGTCACTACCGCTAACTAGGACACTCTAAATTTATTTTTGACTTTTTGCAAAACAAAAATGAACGACTGTAAAAATCTGTTACCTTCTTTTATTTTCCAATAAAACACTATTAACCCCTTCCTAAATTAATAGAAAGGGGTTTAATTATAGAGATTCTAATTTACTCTATTCAATCGAATTACTTACTTACAACACCCATTTTCTTTTGAATGCGAGTCTTAGCAGCTTTAAACTCAGTAGCTAATTGTTCACTTTGTTGACTGTTGAGATTATTGCGAATTGCAGCAAACATAGTACTTTCTTCTTGACGAATATGATCACCGACTACATCCATTAACTGCTTGATTTTATCTTTGAATTGAGGTGAAGAAGGACTAGTAGACTTGATTTCGTCTAACTTGACTTTCATTTCGGCTTGTTCGTCATATAGCTCTTGAGTGTCACCCTCACCGTAGAAAGAACGTACTGTTGGGTATACAACTTCCTCTTCAGCTTCTGCATGAGCGGTTAAATCTTTGTAAATTTGACCGAAGTATTCTTGAATCTTCTGGGGATTATCGCTTTGTAACAATTCAGTGAATAGGGTATTTACCTTACTGTGATCTGCACGGATAACGTCTTGGACATTCATATCCTGCTTGTCAGAAGTTTGAGTTATCACACTACCAACAGCACCGCTCAAAGCTGCAATACCATCTTGTACTCGTCCCCAAATGCCTTGATCGGCTTCTTGTCCAGTAAGTTCGCGGACATCAAGGTATTCTAAAACACCTTTGAGTTGTTCTTGATGAGCGCGGTTTTCAAAGTTGACAGTATTGAGAGGCCCAATTGCTAACATCACATCAGCACCTACTTTTTCAGCGGCTTTGTGAATTGTGATACCGCTCATTACTTGTTGATGCTTGAGTAACTCATGCTGAAATACTTTTTCATACAGACTCAATTCAGAGCCTTGCATTAATTGTCTGACTTGCTCAACCATTTGTGAGACAACATTTTCCGGCTTGGCTTGAATGCCATACTGAGTAATTGTAGTCTCAATAATACCCAAATTCTTTTGGTCATCATCAAGCATTTTTTGCAAACGTTCGCGAATATCGTTATCGGAAAGTTGTCCAATAAACCGTTGTTCGTTGTCGATAATCAATTGCTGTAACGCTTTCATATCCGCCAACTTCATCGCGATCGCAGAGCGTTTAGTATCATCTAAAGTAGCTACCACAGTGTTTCTCCTCTCTGAAAATTCTTTATTAGTGTTAGTTTCAGATTGCCACAGGTATTGATAGCTTCCATCCTTCTTTTGAGGTATCACAGGCATTACCCTGGGTAGATAAAAGTAGTTTCTTGATTTTGTGAATCAGCTATGTTATGTAAAGGCTTAAAACACACTTTCAAGAACTTTATTAACTAAAATGTAGTTGATTCTTAGTTGTTAGAAATCAGATTTATCCTTAGATAGATAAATATTAAGTTTTGCTTATTCCATTAGGGAGAGAACTTTTTTCAGTAAAAAGAATAGATTTACTAAAAGAACACTAAATGGAAATTTATCAAAAATGCCA
>JBHJOU010000129.1:0-11846 GCA_050329355.1 Rivularia sp. (in: cyanobacteria) | reverse complement strand
GTCCACGAAGGTGGACTTTGTTTGTGTAGCTGCGGTTTTAACCGCCGGATAGAATGAATGAATGCTACATAAAAATTAATTTAAGACTCCCTTCCCGCAGCCCAAGTATCTCTCCATTTTACAGTACCTTCACTAGCAATTACCCAGCGACGAGCCAGTAAATTTTCCCGTAAAGGAGAAGTTCCCTCACGCAACATTACATATTTATAACTAATCAGTTTCCCAGCACTCTCATTAAAGGGAATTTCGGCAAACCAAGTATTAGAATTAATATATTCTAAAGGATATGCTTTACTAATATCCCAATTTCCCAATTCCGGACAATCGCCAATGACTACGATTCTTTCACCAAGTTGGGTTTGTACTCCATTTAACTGCGCTCTCACAATTGTTTGGGCTTTTAATCTTTCCCCTACATGACTGATAACGATCGCTTGTTTTGCACCAAGTTCAAAGTTATAAATTTTTCCATCTACGACTTCAAATTTACGTCCAGTTAATACGCAGGTATGTTCTCTATCTGGTAACTCAGTATCAACTTCTTCTACAGTAACGGCATCGCTTCTATTTAAAGCTACAAAGCAGCGTGAGCCATTATAGCGACGCACATAACAAAAAACATCTGGTGTAATATATTTCTCCCATTGACTACCCATAGATATCGCAGGATTCAAACGACGCAACCCCGAAAGTTTCCGCACATCCCAATAAATCGGAGTTTCGGTATCCCATTGCTCCATCATCGGACGGTTGTAGGGGTCGTTATTTCCGTAAATGTTATCATCACCGTTGGTATCGTTATGCAGATATTGTTCGGTACCGTAAAATAAACAAGGTATTCCCCGACTAGTCATTAAAAAATCCACTGCTAACCGTAAATTATCAACATCCGGGTTAAGAGTCAGGAATCGATGCATATCATGATTATCGATAAAAGTGATCAATTCCGTTGCACCGTTGTAGCGAGAATCCTGCTTCAAAACGTCATTTATTAAATAAAATCCCGCTTGATCATTCGTCCCTAACGCTTGACGCAGTGCCATACACAACCCAAAATCTAGTATAGTCATACCAGAATTATTGGCAAATTCCACAGAAAGGTCATCATCTGGACGACTGTAAATCCATTCGCCAAAGATAAATACATCTGGTTTATGATTGTACATTTCACTGTTAAACTCTTGCCAGAACCAAATTGGCATATGTTTAACTGTATCTACCCTTAAAGCATCAACTCCTCTATCTAACCACTGTTTAATTGCTGATTTAATATAATTTCTATACTGAATATTATTTTCGTTAAAAGTGGCTAAACCGCACAATTCACAGTTTTGAACTTGCCATTCATCTTCCCAATTGTTTACTTCACCGTAATGATGATACCAATTTTCTTTATCATCGTTGAAATCGGCAATTTTTACGCCATCATCGTACAATTCACCTTTACTACCACCAGTATCGGGACTGCTATGATTGCAGACAATATCTAATATCAGCTTCATATTGCGCTTGTGCAATTCTTCAATCAAACGGTCAAAAACTGTATTTCTCGTATCTTGAGTTTTATTCAAAGAAGGTTCATCATCGGGTGCAATAAATCGAGGATTTAACCGTTTAAAATCCTTTGTCCAATAACCATGAATTGCCGCACTTTCAATAAATAATTCTTCTACTTGCTCAAATAAAGGAGTTAACCAAATAGCGGTAACTCCCAAATTTCTCAAATAATCTAATTTATCAATAATTCCTTTTAAATCTCCACCCCAATACTTACCCCATTCTTTTTTCTCTGAGTCATAAAGCTCTGAATTAAAGCCTTTATTATTCCCAGGATTACCATCATGAAAACGGTCAATTACTATAAAATAGATAGTTTCTTGGCGAAATTCAATATCTCTTGTGTAGAGAAACTCCAAGTCAATATCGGCATCTGAATCCGGAGTTTCTATTATTTCTTCAACCTCAGCTTGAGGATTTTCTACTTGATATTGAGTATCTGAAGCTTGAGATGGAGGAGTATTTACCATAAAAACGAGTTATTTCTATTTATGTTTATTTACTTAAGTAACTCAATAATGCTAAAGCCAAATCAGTAAGATGAATAAATATTTTTCTCTATGTGTATTTTAATCAATAGCATTTAATTACTTACTAACTATAAGTAAATACTCCCTTTTTGATTTATTCGTCCTCATTCTTTAGATAGATATATTATTTAAACCGCGAATAGAGGACAAAGGACATGAAGCTATAGAAAGATGATGTTTGATCATACAATTAACCATGCTCCATGCCCAATTTATAACTATAATTTCTAACTATTAACTAAATAAAATTCGATTCCAAGCTTCCAGAACATTCACTAAATCTTCGGGGAGTTGATTGCGTGCAGTATCGCTATATTCAACAGTCCCATTACGGCTGCTAAGGGTGTATGTAATGTAATCTGCGGCACCTTGAGATATAGGATAACTTAGATTGTTGAATTGATCGCGCTGACGCTGCAATAATCGTTGAAAATCATTTACCTGTTGACGGGAAACTTGACGGAAGCTAAACTGAGAATTACTAATTATCCGACCATCTTCTAATAAAACGGTTTCGTAGGTTTTTCCCGTAAATCCACCACTGGTAATTTCACGAAATACCACTCCTCTGCTTAACGGTGATGGTAATTGATTACTGTTAATTTTGACGGGTACAACTGTGGTTTGATTCCCGATTATTCTGCTGGCAGTTTCGTTTAAAATGACTCTAGAGTTATTATCGGTATGGTAAACGAATGTTTCTGAACCAACTTTAACTGTGACTCGGTACCCTTCTACAAGTCTGGAAAAACAATAGTTTGTTTTGCGATCGCTAACTATACCCAAACAGCCATCACGCCAAGTTATTTGTTGGGCTTCTACAATATTACTGGGAGAAACTGCAATTTTTTCTGTCATACGTTTTCTCACGTCAGATAAGATTACATTTTCAATGTTTTTTGGTAAACTGGCAGTTGCATCAAGTTGAAATTCGGAACCATCTTGTTTAAAGCGATAAGTCCAACTTTCTCTACCGTCGGATAGAGTAGCTTTCATCAAAGGAAGGTTATCTTTTCTTTCGTTGAGTTGTTCAACTTCAATCACCCGAATTTGAGCGGCTGATGATACTCGTTGAGAGCGTCTAGCTGCATCTTGTTTAATTAGCGCTGCCGCTCTTTCGGTTAAACTTAAGGAACGGTCAAGAGCGATAATCGAAGCGTTATCGTTAGCGTGGTAAATCCAAGTTTGGTTGTTTGCTTCTACCGTAACTATCCAACCTGGAGTACGAATAAAAGCTTTATTACAAATGCGGTTAAAAGTTAAAAAACAAGGATTATTCCAAATTTTAGGCTCACTGTTGACAATCCGCAGATTCCGTTGAGATAAACCAGACCATTGAGCAGCATCTCTAAGAATAGCATTAGCAACAACTTGAGGTAATCCCGATTGCGGTTGATTATTTTGATTTGCTAATTTTACTTGATTTCCAGTTCCATCGCTTAAAAATACCCAATTTTGGGAATTTCCACTCACAGTTACTTCCCAACCGGAAACAGCAACTCTGTCACAAGGATTATAACCAAAATCTTCACAACCATATGCCCAATTTGCTGGTTTGAAAGAAACGATTTTTAAATTTCTTGCCGATAAACCAGAAATATTTCGTGCTTCTTTTAATACACTATTCCCAACACTTCTAGGCAATCGTAATTGACTCTCTTGTGCATTTAAACGAACTTGATTACCATCAATAGAAGTGTGATAAACCAAAACTTGGCTTGCACCTTTAACAGTAACTTTCCATCCTCTTTGGTTTGCTCTCAAACAAGATTCAGCCGCACCTCCCAAATTCAAACAACTATCGCTAAAGGTTACTTGTTCGGCTTTTGTAACGCTGAGTCTATTCGTACCAATTAATTGCGATGCGGATTTAAAAACGGTATCTTTAACTTGAGAAGGTAAACCACTATCAGTAATTTTACTACCCTTTTGATTTAGCTTGATTGCTGAACCCGTATTATTGGTATGATAAACCAAACTTTGTCCTTGTGTACCGACAACAACCCGCCAACCAGGTACTAAAACTTGAGAACAAATTGTGTTAGCATCGCCTAATTCTAAACAACCATCCTTCCAAGTTTTCTGCTCAGTCTGCATAATAAAAAAGTTAGCAACTGGTTGTTGTAAACGTTGAGATGCATCTCTAATTACCTGAGATTTTACTGATTCAGGTAATTGTGAATTAGAATCTCCAGATGCTAAACGTATATTACGTCCGTTATCATTGGTATGATAAGTCCATCTTTGATTACCATCGGATATTGTGACTCGATAACCAGGAATTAAAGCTTGAGTACAGCCTTCACCTGGTCTAATTACTTCTAAACATCCATTACGCCATGTTTGCTGATTATAACCGACAACTCTTAACTTAGTTTCAGCTATATTTTCGCGTTTAGACACATCTTTAATTACAGCATTGGCGACAGCAACAGGTAAACCGCTGCTGATATTTTGTGTCTGTACCTGAATAGTAGTTTGGGAGTTGTTTTGCTGTTGGCTAACAAAGATATTTTTTCCCGTCTTATCTAATTGATAATCTTGAGATGTGGAAACAACAACAGGAGACGCAATCGCACTTTTTAATAGTGCAGACTCACTGGCAACGGATATAATACTAGTAAGTAGTAAAACAACAAATATCCGCATTTGATTAGTAGTAGAATTACCTTTAGATGAAGCTTTCATAGCGCAGTTACCTGTATCGTTCATGAGTTTACAAATAATTAAGATATGCCTTCTAATTTGAATTAGATTGCAATGCCTATAATCTTTTCTATTTTTATTAAGAGTGCCGTAAAATAATCCAACACAAACAATATCTCATCCCATACTATAAACTTAGTTGGGAAATGCAATATTAATAATTAATAGTGGCACTTGTATACGAAAATAGACGTAGTTAAGTTAGTAGTTTGTTCCGGCTTTTTTACAATAACTTTATATATTTAGGCATAGTGCATAGAGAATAAGGGATAAGCAAACAAGAATCAATAATAAAAAAATAATACAATTTATGAAATTTAATTAAAGATTACTTTTCAATAATCAATCCCTGATTCCCTATTACTTATTCCCTATTCCCTATTCCCTCTTCCCTCTTCCCTATTCCCTATTCCCTATTACTTATTCCCTATATATAAATAGAACCATGAAAGATTCAGAACAAATCAAAAATACCTATAAAGATTATAAAAATGACTATAGTTTAGAACAGAGAAAAAACTGGTACAGTAAAGTTGCGGATGCGTATGACAAAACCAGACCGCGCTATCCTAGGGAGTTGATTAATCGTAGTATAGAATTAGCAAAACTTGGTGAAAACGCCAAAATTTTAGAAATAGGGTGCGGCCCAGGAACTGCAACAATAGAATTTGCTAAACGTGGCTTTTCAATGGTGTGTCTTGAACCAAGTCAGGAATCCTGCGATTTAGCAAGGGGTAATTGTAAAAACTTTCCCGATATAGAAATTATCAATATCACCTTTGAAGAATGGCAATTACAAACAGATCAATTTAATGCTGTGCTTGCTGCAACTTCTTTTCACTGGATTTCATCAGAAGTAGGGTATCCCAAAGTAGAAAAAGCCTTACAAGATAACGGTAGTTTAATTTTATTGTGGAACAAAGAACCCCAACCTAGTTATGAAGTTTACCAAATATTAGATGAAGTGTATCAAAAACAAGTTCCTTCCCTTTCACGATACGAAGACAGAGGAACTCAAGAAAAAATTCTCAGAGAATTGGGGAATAATGTGATTAAATCCGGATTATTCAAGGATTTGATTTACGAACAGATAGAGTGCGATCGCACTTACAGTATTGATGATTATTTATTGCTTTTAAGTACTTTATCACCTTACATAACACTAGATTCTCAACAGCGAGAGCTTCTATTCGATGATTTGCGTTTATCCTTACACAAATATCTTGGGGATACCATCGAGACATCATATTTGTCAGCTTTTCACATTGCGTGGAAAAATTAATGTAGAGACGTTTAGAAGCGGCTGGGTATTAGAGAAGTTTGATTCTTCAAAGAAAATCAGTTTGAAGTTTATTGTTTGCGTGGTAATAGTTACGAAAAAGTTGCAAAAAACGAGATTTTGCCGAATTTGAATTTGACCATGTTAACGTATTATATATTAGCAAAAGACCCCTTAGAAGCAGCATTAGAATGGCGCGAAAGAGTTAAAGAAATCGAAGGATAAATATCTATAAATTATCTATAAATAAAAAAGCACTTTATCCTTCTTATAGGGTTGAAGGTATAAAGCGCAATGCTAGGAACAATCTATAAACTGGGGTAAGAAGTCGGGTTTTTACGATTAATATTACTTACACGAAAAAATTCTCATAAAAACCCGACTTATGTGATTATTCAATTTTCCCAAAATTTATTTACTGTTTCCACGACTCTACCAACAATTGAGAAAATTTCTTTGAGAAGAAGCCTGAAATCTTAAAGTACTAGCAGCCCAATCTTTCAAATCCGGTGCTAACCAAATCAACTTACGTAAAATTTCTTCATTAACGAACAATACCAAGGGAAACTTAAACTGTTTCGCAAATTCATCTCGCATTAAATTAGTAGAAATAATCAGTTCATTAATCGCTTCTACAGACTCCAAACCCCTTACTACCAAAGCATCAGGTTGAGCAGAATCTAAAGCTGAAACAATATTTGTGTAAAGAGTTTCTACCTTGGGTGATAAAACAATTTCCTGAATATCCGCCATTGAAAACTCTTGTAAAAGACTCAAAACTTGTTCTTGCTTACCCGCAGAATTGCAGCACGCTAACAGCAGCGAAAACTCTCCATTAGAAAGCATAATCGCTCTTGCCAATCTTTGGACAACCGCCGTATCATTTGTCGCCGCATTCTGAGAATCAATCAAGCCTATCATTTGGTAATCCAAGTTTCCTTTTAGTTAACTAATTCAACAATATATTTAATTTATCAGTACAATCACCCAATGCACACCAGCTTAAGGATGATATGTAAGAGTAAATTGAATTGCTGTTTTACCTCGACTACCTAAGTATACTCATAGGGTAATTATCAAGGATGTGGTGCGACACCCCGCATTTTTAATTACTAAGTGTTCGATATCGGTGGAATTACCAATAGCTAATTTTGTTATTTGTAAATGACTTATAATATCAAGTCCGAATGATTAATTATTATTCCCTGTTCCCTGTTCCGTACTCCCTTTATCATAAGTACTTAACCGAAGATGATATAAATCAGCAAATGATTCTCGAAGTTGCAATCTTAAACGTTAAAAAAGAGATGTGTGAAGAATTTGAAGCAGCATTTAAACACGCATCAGAAATTATCTCCTCAATATCTGGTTACATATCCCACGAATTACAAAAATGTGTGGAAGTTCCAAATCGTTATATTCTCCTGGTACGTTGGGAAACTATAGAAGCTCATACTATCGGGTTTCGACAATCCCAAGCATATCAACAATGGAAACAACTTTTACATCACTTTTACAACCCGTTTCCCGTGGTAGAACATTATTATTCAGTTTTGTGATGAGTTAGAAATTGATCAATTACTGCCAATTTGCCATTATAGGTTTTATTACTCTCCCCTAAAATATTAATCGTGTTGCAAACTTAGACTTTATTGTAGAACGATCGCCCATCGGTTAATCATAAATAAAAATGTCTCATAATTGTCTAGAAAATATTTACAATTACTTAAAAATCTCAGATAAAATTGCTACAGCAGGACAGCCATCCATAGAAGATTTTTTACATATAAAACAAGCAGGATATCAAGTTGTTGTAAACCTTGCATTGAAAGATTCCTCTGACGCTTTACCCCACGAACAAGACATCGTGGAAGCTCAGGGGATGCAGTACATTCATATACCCGTAATTTGGGAAAATCCGAAGGAGGAAAATTTCCAAGATTTTATTCAAATAATCAAAATAAACGCCGATCACAAACTCTTTGTTCATTGTGTCGCAAATAAACGTGTTTCTGCTTTCATATACCTTTATCGTCGCTGTATAGAAGGTATAGATGATCAAACAGCGAAACAGGATTTACACAAAATCTGGATTCCTAATCAAGTTTGGCAACAATTTATTCAAGAAGTAGTAAGTAAATCTCAGTAGTTAGAGTAGGGAACAGTTGACAGTTGACAGTTGACAGTGATTTTTTGGGAAATAAATAATAATAATAAATAAATAATTAAAAATGATTTTATTGTTACAAAATCGCACCATTACATGATAACGTTTATTACTCGTTGCAATTTGAGGCTTTTTACTCTATGCAGCGACGGATACTTACTACAACATTATTAACCATGTCGTAATCATGTCTTCGTACTTGCACGAGTTAAAATATTAACTATGTCTTTTCAGCCTACAATTCAAAGTATATATACTGATGGCGCTTGTACCGGCAATCCAGGACCCGGTGGTTGGGGTGTTGTTGTTTACTTCGATGATGGTTCAGTCCATGAAATCGGCGATGGAACGACAAAAACCACAAACAACAGAATGGAAATGCAAGCCGCGATCGCCGCTTTGGAATTTCTGGAGTCTTCCGGACAAAGCAAACCCATCACCCTTTATACTGACAGCGAGTATCTAATTAATTGCGTTACGAAGTGGGTAAAGGGATGGAAACGCAAAGGTTGGAAAAAAGCCGACGGAAAACCCGTACTCAACCAAGATTTATTGGAAACTCTCGATCATCTCAACAATCAACAAATTAAATGGCAACACGTTCGCGGTCACGCTGGTAATATCGGTAACGAACGTTGTGATACAATCGCCCGTAGTTTTGCTTCAGGGAAAATACCATCACTTAAGCAAATGGTGGACATAAATATTAGTGATGTATATTTAAAAGAAAAAGCCGAAGTTGAGGTATCATCTACACTTAACTCACAAATCACGCCCACACTCATTAACAAAAAGATACATAATAGTACTCTTGAGTCGGAAACAAACAATACGAATACTATGGAATCATCTAGCGCTTCTGCTACCTTGTCAAACGAAGAATTACCACGGGAAACAAGAGTTTCCCAACTCCGCAGTTTAGTCGAAACTCTTCGCATTGCTGACGAAATAGCCGAAAAAGGCTACTTAATCACAAGTTCTGAACTCGCGGACTTAATGAATGTCCACGCTAGCGCTGTTACTAGTCGTGGAGACCAGTGGCGGTGGAGAAACTGGATAGTTTCACGGGTACGTCGCGAAGGCAATCAAATTCTTTGGGAACTCGAACGTGCCGATCAATTAGAAACCGAAGAAGGAGAATGAAGGTTAAAGAAAGGTGAAAGGTCAAAGGTCAAAGGTGAAAGGTTAAAGGCTAGGAGTTAGGAATTAGGAGTTAGGAGTTAGGAGTTAGGAGTTAGGAATTGACAGTTCTTATTTATTCCCCGAGAATGCACTGTCTCCTTGTCTCTCTATCCCCTTGTCCCCTTGTCCCCTTATCCCCTTGTCCCCTTGTCCCCTTGTCCCCTTGTCCCCTTGTCCCCTTGTCCCCTTATCCCCTTATCCCTTCCTCAACGATACTCCCGTCCTCGCCACTGTCGCGGGGTGCTGAAGGCTGATAGAAAAATCCGTAAAACTGCTAAGGGGTCTGCTATTGGTGAAAGCCAAAATAACCAGCCCCCTTTGGTTTGGCTAAAATCGTAGGAAGGTGCGATCGCAAACAGCATCAAGAAGCGGATTACTAATAAAAATAGGTTCAACCATAGCAGAAGCAGAGGGGGGGAGATGGAGGGAGAAGGAGAAAGAAATAATAGCAAAGGTACAATTATTAAAGGTAAGCCTTGCACTGCGGCAAGTAACCATAAATCTCCCCAAATTTGAGCGCGGGAGGATGCATCTTTGAGGTCAAGGCTTCTCCCCCATTCTTTCCAGGTTTCCGCTGCTCCTTCATACATCCGTACTTTCAATACTTTCGCTCCATCCAAGAAGCCGACTTTAAAGCCTGAAGCTGCAACAATTCTTGCTAAAGTAACATCATCGCAAAATGAACTCTTAGCGCTGGTGTAACCATTTACACTTTCTAGAACGGCACGACGACAGAGAAAACATTGTCCATTAGCCATTACCCGCTCGGATGCTTGCGTATTTACACCAGCAGGGTTAAATCTATAAAGTAGCGTTATTAACAGCGCCGGTTGCAGTAAAGATTCACCGGGATATTTGAGAATGAATCTGGGAGACAGGGAAATCAAATCGTAATCTCCCGCACAAGCAGCTTTAACTAAACCAGCTACTAAGCCGGGATGAGGTTGAGTATCCGCATCCATTCCCAGAAACCATTCACTAGTCGCAGAAGTATGTAAAAAGCCATTGTGTAAAGCCCAAGGACGACCTACCCAGTCTGATGGTAGCGCGTCGTCAGTGATCAAGCGAAAGCGGGGGTCTTTCTCAATAGTTGCTTTTACCAAGTCGCGGGTACCATCTTGAGAATTACTATCTACAACAATGATTTCCCTGACTTCGTAACTTTGTCTGCTTAAACCAGTTAGTAAAGGAGTAATACGTTCTACTTCGTTAAGAGTCGGAACGACTACGCTAACAGTCCCCAAAAGCTCCGGAGTGGGACTTTGGGGTTGAATCGGAGATTGACGAAAAGGTCCTTTGAGTAGACGCGACAGCAAAATAAAAAATGCTGGTACCTGAATCAGTAAAATTAAAAGCGAGATGCCGCTTAGAAGCTCCTGCATTATTGACCACTGTATTGTATCGTTACTTCACAGCAACTTTGAGTGAAGCTACCGCAACCTCTGAAGCTGTATTTTCCACTCCATCAATATAAGATGTTGGTGCGGTGGAACTTCTCAACCATAAAGTTACAGCAGGAACAACACCCAAAATTAAACCCAAAGAAACTGGGACGATGAAACCATCTCCCAAACTTAATCCCGCTGCAAAAGCAAAGTTACTTAAGTAAACAATCAGAGGTAAAACTAATTGATCTCGCCATAATTTAATTGGCGTATTTCCCCATATCAAAGCCGCGACACTCATAAACAATGCGCTAGTACCGAACCAACCAAGATAATTTTGGTAAGGTGTTCCAAAGAAAGCTCCCGGAGTTTCCCAATACCAAAAAGGAAAAGCAGTTTGACTCATCGCTGGTTCAAGAGCAAAATCCCAACTGGTGAACAATAAAGCACCAATGGCGATCGCCGCAATATGACGCATCAAGGTTGGTTTTTCTGCTACCTTTAAACCGCTCCGAGCAATTAAGTAAGCTGATAAACCCACATAAAACCAAGATAAAGGTATCGTAAACGGAACCAATCCCCCAATCTTATAACCCAAACCGCTTAGATAACTGTAATCGCCGAAAGGAAAGCCAGTACTAGTTCCTAGTAATTCGCTACCAACAGATATGAAAACAGAAGGCACTAGAAAACCCAGCCAACTACGCCATCCTAATACCCGACACGCATAAATTGAAACGGCGATGATTCCAAAAATAATATCTACTACACCACCGTTAGCCATGCTTAACTGCATGGCTGTTTCTCCGACATTTCCAAAACTTAAAATCATTTTGGCGTTAGGTATGACCAACATAATACCTATCAGTCCAAAAACCTTCGCCAAAACATGACTTATAAGGCAGACCCGCTCCGCAATCACAGATTCTCTCATGATAATCCCTTAACAATATATGATCAGCCGCAACCTAGCTGATATTAGTTTACAAATGTTTAAGAACATATTTAAGCATTTAAGCAATTTGTTATAAAGTCCTGCT
>JBHJOU010000882.1:0-5095 GCA_050329355.1 Rivularia sp. (in: cyanobacteria) | reverse complement strand
ATCGCCGTCCAATTTGAGGACAACTAACTTTGTCATTGGTTGTAAAAAATGAGCGCTTTTATTTAGGTTACACTTTCTCTGTGTCGTTTACGCAAAAATTAAATTTAAATTGCAACCTATCGCGTTCATTTTTTTTCATATTTATAACAATCCAGAATCATTCGTGAGAAAAAACCTAGATAAAAATCCTTAATTTACAAGCATTCTAGCCTTGATTCATGCTCGCTTACCATTGAGGACTGCTATATGTATATTGGGTGTAAATAGCAATGATTTTAGCCAGCAGTGTCTTCGCTACTTTCCCCGATTTAGGGATATTAGTAACATTGTAACAGAAAATAGGGTTAATTAAGATGCATTACATATATACTACACCAAGTTCAGGTGCTAGAAACCTGAATTGGTCGTTAATAGGTGACTTGGCAATTTCCCTAGTGAGCTACTATACCCATCAATAAAACCCTATCCGGTGCAGTTAGCATATTTATACTGAATCATTTGGAAAAACCAAGTAAGTTGTTGTGCAAAATTAATTAGACATTCCAAAACATTGAAACCCTTGCGATTGCTACCCTCCGGGAAGCCGATGCGCGTCTACGTTCCATCCTACGGGAACGCGCTTGAGCGTAGCTTGCTTCTCCGCTTCGGAGTACGCAATGACAATATATAATTAATTTTGCCTAAGCATTTAGAATCGCGTCGATTCGTAGGTTGGATTAGACGCACAACAATCGGTAAATTTAATTAATAATCTCTAATGCATCGTAACCGCTTCCCAACCTGAAGGCTGGGAAGCAGTCAGGGTAAGAGCTGTGCCTTAAATTAGTGCCATTCCTATCTGAGGCTTAGTTTTCATAATCTGACTTATTGGGTCCGGGTAAAGCGTTTGGAGTATAAATTTGTGCTTTGGCATCGACACGTCCGACAATTGCTGTTCCTACGCCACATAAAACTAGTACTACCTGTCCCATGTCGTCAATATTGAATTCACCCTCCTTGATACTCTCCACAGACAGGGGAACTAAGGATGCGACTCCTGCTAAGACGGCTCCCCAAAATGTTCTACTAGCAAAGAGACTTTTGGCTTTTGGTTTGTCAGAGGAATTTAGCGGATTTGAAGGATTCATGATAATTCTCCAGTTGAAAAAATTGAGTTTGTTTCTTAACGATGAAGTTCTTTGTGAATATCCAGGAATAACCGCGATTGTCACAATTTCGGTTGGTGCGTGACACTACAAATATTATTATTGGGTTCAAAGTTTTTCAAAGTGTCACAGACTCTACAATAAAAAATTTACTTTTTAGTAAGTCCTAATATCGATACTATTCTTTTTTAATTGGATTAATAATTAACTATCTTTCGAGACCCATAGAAGCGATAATTAATTATTTTTAGATAGTGATAATTTACTGGAATCAATGCCTAGTAGAACGGAAAATGTTTGGGGAAGAAATTTCCAGCTAATGGCATCAGTGGCGACTTCTTGCTTGACTAGAAGCGAGAAAGGTTCGTCGAAATCGTTACATAGTGCAACGAAATCTACAACAGTGGCATACCAAAGCAATGGTGTATCCGTACATCCCTTTGCTAGGAAGTGAGATGCTTGCTCTAAAAATGTAGCAATATCGTTCTCTAAAAACGACTTTTTCAGAACAAACCAATCATAAGCTCGCGGGTGTCCGTGATTATATTCCGGGAATTGTAGCGGTATGTGATGCCCAACAATTGCCAATAATTCTCTAGCTAACTGAGGAGATTTTCCTGCCAAAATTGCAGCGATTTCACTCGCTATTTGTGCAAAGGTTGCTGCTAAAAGCTCTTTTGGTTGGGAGACGACATGCTCAAAATCCCAAAATCCAGGAAATGGCAAAACTTTTAGTGTTCCTTCCAGGTAAGCAAGCAGTTGAGCAGCAAGCTCAATCGCTCTATAATAGCGCATTTGTCTAGCTTCAGTGCGTACAAGGTTATGAAGAAGTTGAATACGGTGTATGTGCATAATCTCGTATTGATATTTCTCCTCCAAAACGGCATCTAGTTCTAGAGCTACAGATATGCGAGTGTAAACTTGGTCAAAATCACCCTTTCGGTAATCAAGGTAGGCTTCAGCCTGTTCTAAGAAAGATTGGTGCAGCAGACTGCTTGGGGGTGAAAGTAAATTAGATTCAAGGGGGGTACGTGCTTTTGCAAAGAGATGCTCTGCTATCACGAATTCCCCACGGCGAACAGCCATTAAAGCATTTTCGCGGGTATTCGCTGCCTGCTGCATAATGATTTGCTCTGACTGGGGCAAACGGCTCTCCATCAGTAGGTATAGTCTGTGAGTGAAGAAGTCCCCATACTTATTTAATCGCAACTGAATTGGCTTAAGGCGACCCAATCGATAATTTTGCAAAGTGGTTTCAAGAACACTTCTATAAATCTCTAAATTGTATTTGGATAAATGCATTTTTAACATTGTTCCTCATTTTTTTGCTTCAAATTTGCCAGTATCTAACCATTCATTTTTTAGCAGTGTCCACCAATCATAGGATAATGTTCTTAAAACATATTCATAGGGAAGCCAACCATAGCCTTTATCACCCCACTCAGTTCCCCATGAGTTTCTAATTAAAATAGCTCCTGTTGTTTCTACTCCTGTTGGGTCTGTATTCTTAATTTTGATGTCATCATCGTATCCCACTGCTACCATCACGTGACCACCGTACAGGGGTTCAGATGCGATAGGAAGCGGTATCATCCCAGTTGTAGTAGATTGTTCTAGACTGCTGTGATAGAGAAGAGCGCCAAACATAAGAGGACGATTCGCTGCTAGATTTGCTTTTATCTGTTGCAAAACCACATCTCTAGTTCTGCCTTTAATATCAACTCGATAATACTCTAGAGCTTGATAATTACTGGCAAAGGCATAGCAAAAAGCAGGAGGTTCTTCGTCGAATTTTGCTTCGTCATAGGGACAATATTCCTCCGGAGGTGTACCGAAAAGCGCTAAAGCTTTCATCGTGGTTCTGGGATTTGCTCCTTTATCTCCTGTCCAATGAAGTAAATTTCTTGTCGCTTTATAGAGAAACAACCTAGATAAATCCAAATCTTTCCCGGATGCTTGTCTTTGATAATACTCCACCAATGCTACCGCCGCATTGGCTGTACATGACTGGATTTTGCCTTGGTGCTTAATCGGAGAACACCACTTTCGCAAATCGACCGATTTTGGTAGTTCATTTAAAACTTCAATGTAATAAGATTTATCCCGTTCATCAACTGAGTCTTGAATCCATCCAGTTCCTTGTTGTTTTAGTTGCAGTGTTTGAATGTTATCCATGATGTTCACCTTAAGTAAAGTAATGATTTGTTAATGCTAAAAACCTTGGAATTAAGCTGTTAAGCGCTTAATTTGTATACAATAAGCAGGCAGGATGTCTGCACCACAATAAGAGAGAGATTTTTATTTATACAGTTTAATTGCGTGATTGTCACAATACTGGTGTTGGTGCGTGACACTGCAAAGTTGATTATTAGGTTCAAAATTTCTCAAAGTGTCACACAACGGCAATAAAAAATGTGCTTTTTTGGTGTACCCCATAGCTTAAGTCTGGTAGAGTAATTTATCCCTTGGAATGTTGGGAATTTGTAGATGATTATGGTGTAAGTCGCCATAGAGATTGAGATACTCAATTTCATCTGGAGTCAATTTTCCTTTCCTCACCCCTGCGATCGCAGCATCAATTTCTTGTTTGTTCTTCAATCCTGTCAAGCAAACATCAACGCAGTTTTGACTTATCATCGTGCTAACCTCATTGCCATAACAATGCCGAGGGGATTTGTTCTGGACATGCTAATCTCAATAGTTCATATCCAATTCCCGCCGTTCCTTGAAAGAAACCAGGGTTATAAGTTCCTTGGAAACGGTTGGGGAATATCTGGAAAGAACCTCCCTTGATTGCCCTGGTGACAGCCCATGCTGCTTGTTTTTGGGCGATTTCTGCAAGTTCCGGTCGTTTCAGTTGAATGGCTCCAACTAGAAGCGTTTCTATCCGACCAAAGTTACCGCAGCAGAGGTGATCAATTTCATGCATTCCTGATATTTGTGTGGTTTGCAAAGCGATTTCAATGTCTTGGTGAATGTCATCTCTATCTAGGATTGCCAAACCACCTAAACGAGCCAAACCGATACCAGGAGCGCCGTGACACCAACTAGCACTAAAGAATGGCTTTTCGCTGCGGAAATCTGGCCAATTTTGAGCGATCGCACAAAAGACACTTTGTTCGTAAGCGATCGCATCTGTGGCGGCTGTGAAAAATTCGGTATCTTGTGTGACTGCATACAACCGTAGCAAAGCGTAGGCAATGCCAGCTGCACCGTGGGAAAAACCGGTTAAAAGTTTCCCATTCAAGGTTTTCCAACCTTGCAAGCCCGTATCACTAGCTGGGCGGTGACGTAGTAAATGATGCCCACAGATTCTTGCCTGCTCTAAAATTACTGGATCTGCGATCGCTTCATATAGAGCTAAAAGTCCGAAAATAGTACCCGCTGTCCCCGACACAACATCAAATTTGCGATCGCTCCCAATGAGTTCTGGTGTGATGAGAGAGGCAATAGATTGAGCATGATCCAGGAGTGTAGGTTCTTCTAAAAACTGGCTGCACCGCACTAGGGTATAAAGAATAGAACCGAGACCTTTCCCTCCACCAATACCGATGTTTTTCAGTATTCTCTGCTTGTCTACGGACTCTAACTGCAAAAGGTTGAATAGGGGTTGTAGCGCTCCTAATGCCAAATTACGATTTTCTGCGTTGTTGGTAACTTGCGCTAATGCAGACAGAAATAAAGCAACTCCAGAAGCTCCATCATAGAAGTCATAGCCCATTGGCTTTTGTTGTAGCCGTCCAGATTCAGGTAAATATTCCATCCCGATCCATGTAACGCTACCATCCGTTGCACAAACTGCCCGTTCTTGCAATTCCAATGCGATCGCGATCGCCTGCTGAATCAATGTTTCTCTAGCTACCGGAGCAATTGCGTCATAACCTAGTGTCGGTTGCCCAGATGAAGGTAATGAGCGTACAACATCGCTAGCAAAATTGGTATATAGGGAA
>JBHJOU010000497.1:0-4394 GCA_050329355.1 Rivularia sp. (in: cyanobacteria) | reverse complement strand
GCATTTATCGACGACGATAGAAGCAAATTAAACGCCCGGATTCGGGGAATTTATGTAGTTGGCGATCGCCATGCAATCCCTGAAGTTTTGCAACCGTTGAGGGTGGACAAGGTAATTATTGCCATACCATCAGTTGCCGGGGAAGTGATTCGGGAAATCGTCAATATTTGTAAATCAGCCGGAGTACCAACCTGTACCTTACCGGGAATAAATGAAATTCTCAATGGTAAAGTGCGCTTAAACAGCATTCGAGATGTGAGAATTGAGGATTTACTCAGACGGGAGCCGGTACAGACAGAAATTGAGAAAGTTGCTCAATTTATCAAAGGTAAAAGAGTATTGATTACAGGTGCTGGTGGTTCCATTGGTAGCGAACTGTGCCGTCAAATTTGCTTGTGTTACCCAAAAGAAATCATGTTGGTAGGGCATGGAGAAAATTCAGTTTTCAATATTCAGCAAGAGTTAAATCAGCTAGTACAAGAGTTAAAAAACTATAGTAAAACCCAAGAACGCACAGTTCAAATTTTAGGATTTATCGCCGATATCCGCTTTAAGGATAGACTCAGACACGCCTTTGATAAATTCCAGCCAGACGTGATTTTTCATGCTGCTGCACACAAGCACGTTCCCTTGATGGAATTGAATTCACCCGAAGCAATCAGCAATAACGTAATTGGCACTAAAAACTTACTCGATGAAGCACTACGATGCAACGTCAAGCATTTCGTGATGATTTCCACCGATAAAGCTGTTAATCCCACCAACGTCATGGGTGCGAGTAAGAGAGTTGCGGAAATGTTAGTGTTACAAGCAGCCAAAGAAAGCGGCAACTCTTATTTAGCAGTACGGTTTGGTAACGTTTTAGGTAGTCGTGGTAGCGTTGTTCCCACCTTTAAAAAACAAATTGCCGCAGGTGGTCCAGTAACAGTGACTCATCCAGATATCTGTCGTTACTTTATGACTATTCCCGAAGCAGTGCAACTAGTTTTACAAGCAGCAGTTTTGGGTAGAGGTGGAGAAGTACTGATGCTCAACATGGGTGAACCTGTAAAAATTGTTGATTTAGCCTCAGAATTAATTCGGCTTTCAGGTTACAAAGTAAATCAAGATATAGATATAGTTTTTACCGGCTTAAGACCAGGTGAAAAACTATTTGAAGAGTTGTTTAT
This sequence comes from Rivularia sp. (in: cyanobacteria), assembly GCA_050329355.1. GTDB lineage: Bacteria > Cyanobacteriota > Cyanobacteriia > Cyanobacteriales > Nostocaceae > Rivularia. The sequence continues at coordinate 3,225 of JBHJOU010000497.1, read as the reverse complement.
AGAAGGAGAAGTTTACGACCCGACAGAACATGAAAAGCTATTTATGGTGAAGAATTCGAGTAGGATTATACCGAAGAATTTAAAGATTTCAGTAGAAACACTCCGGCAGGCAGCAGATAAAAATGATACGAATACAATCATGTATTTGTTAGAGCAATTAGTGCCGGGATATAAACCGAAATATTTAGAAAATCGGGAGCAGAAGTATAGCTTAACAAACGGTAATTCCGTGACAAATAACGCCAATGAAAATACTCAAAGAAAAGTAGAACCGAAAAGTGCCTAAATATTTTCGATTCACAAAAAGGACTCCTTAATGTGATATGAATATGGTTGTAAAACTTAATGTTTACAAGATGTTTTTTAGAATATTAAGGGTATGAATAGGAACTTCAAAAACTGCGCCAAAACTTTATCTTTAATCGCGATTACTGGTATAGCTTATGGATGTCGTATCATGCCTTTAAATGCTTCGACGGTAAATACGAACTATAGCGAAAGTTTCGAGAATTTTGCTAATCCGGAACGAGGATTTTATCTGAATTACGGTCCAGATGTAAGTAGTCCAATTTCTTCGAGCAAACTAGAAGAAGCTAAAAATCAAAATATAAGTATGATTCGTCGGATTTATTTAATCTCGAATTACAGAGATAATCCGTTATCTGAATCATTATTAAATTTGGTATCGAATGACTTGCAAAGGGCTAGAGAAGCAGGAGTAAAACTGATAATTCGATTTGCATATAACTGGGAATTAGGAGGACAAGATGCTTCCAAAGATAGAATTCTTTCTCATATGGAACAGCTACAACCAGTATTGCAAAAAAATTACGATGCAATTGCATATGTACACGCGGGTTTTATTGGTAGTTGGGGAGAATGGAATCGCTCTACAAACGATTTGCTGAATACCCCAGATATGAGGGATATTTTGTTTCAATTTTTGTCTGTAGTTCCTGATCAGAGAATGGTAGCTTTACGTTATCCATACTATAAAAAGAGAATTTATGACAATGAAAATCCTTTAACTTCCTCCGAAGCATTTAATAGTAGTAATAGAGCTAGAACAGGTTCGCTTAATGATTGTTTTCTAGCTGGTAAAGACGATGGAGGAACTTATTTAATTGAAGATGATATTGAGCAGCAAAAAGATTTTCTCAACCAAGAAAACTTATATGTGGTACAGGGAGGAGAAACTTGTAACTCAGATAGTAGAGCGCAACCGTATATAAACTGTGACAATGCTTTGAATGAGTTAGCTAGAATGCGCTGGAGTAGTTTAAACTCAGAGTTTGAGAAGGGTGTATTAGATACTTGGAAAAATCAAGGCTGTTTCGCAGAAATTGAACGTCGTTTGGGCTATCGATTCAACCTTGTGAATTCAGAAATTACTAATAGTGTAAAACCGGGTGGTAGGTTTTTTGCTCAGCTAAACATCGAAAATGTTGGATGGGCTAGTGCTTACAATCCCCGTTTGTTAGAAATAGTTTTACGAAGTAGAGATACAAATCAAGAATACTACTTGCGGGTAAATGAACAAGATCCCCGGAGATGGCTACCCGGTGAAACTACAACGGTAAATATTGAAGCTGGTTTACCAGTAAATATACCATCAGGAGAGTATGACATATTCCTCAATCTCCCCGATCCCGATTCGAGATTATATAATCGTCCAGAATATTCAATCAGGTTAGCAAATACAGATGTTTGGGAAGAGTCTACAGGATATAACTCCTTACTAAGCAGCGTTGTTGTGGATGCAAACCTAGGAGGAGACGATTATTCGGGTAACAATCAATTTGTGTCACGTTAGCGGTACGTCGGTACCTTCCTTGGTTGAGGATGCTATGACACTTAAAAATTAACCTCTCAATCAGTATAAAAGTCGGGTTTTTAGAGAAATTTATTCAGTATTAGAAATAATTGTGCTATAAACCCGACTTCTGTAATTTACGAAACGAACGAATATTAACAGTGAGAAGCTCAAACCAAAATGAAAATTTTGCGATCGCAAAACTTATTTACTTGTTGGAAAAAACTCACGAGCGGTTCCACCAATCGCAAAATTTTCGGTGCAGCGATGATTGTGGGAATGGGAACGCTGTTTGTCAAAATAGCCGCAATGTTCAAAGAACTGGTGGTTGCTTGGAAATTTGGGACTGGAGATGGGTTGGATGCATTTTTAATCGCGTTACTCGTTCCCTCCTTTGTTATTAATGTCATAGCTGGTTCATTAAAAGCTGCTTTGATTCCTACTTATATGCAAGTACGGGAAAAACAAGGAAGAAAAGCAGCTCAAAATCTTTTTTCTGGAGTAACACTTGCAAGCATTGGACTGCTAACAATTACAACAGCATTAATTTTGTTGACTGCACCATTGTATTTACCATTAATTGCAGGGGGGTTTAGTCAAGAAAAATTAGACTTGACTTTTCGGTTAACTTGTGGTATTTCACCTTTAATTTTGTTAAGCGGAATTCAAATTATTTGGGGTGGTGTTTTGAATGCAGGAGAGCGTTTTGCGTTAGTTGCAATCAGCCCAATTCTGACACCTATAATTACCATTGTATTTCTTTTGACATCGGAAACATGGGGTAGTTTTTCCTTAGCAGCAGGGTTAATTTGTGGTGGAATTGCAGAAATGACAATACTTGGAGTTGTTTTAAAACGACAAGGAATTTCCATATTGCCGAAATGGTATGGTTTTAATCCAGAATTTATTCAAGTCGCAACTCAATATGCACCAACAGTTGCAGCATCATTTTTGATGTGTAGCGCCATAATTATAGACCAATCAATGGCAGCCATGTTAGCTCCCGGTAGTGTAGCAGCACTCAGTTACGGTAATCGAATAGTTTCACTGCCTATACTTTTGATTACTACAGGATTGAATGCTGCTGTAGTTCCTTATTTTTCTCAAATGATTGCGACTAAAAATTGGACTGGTGTGAATCATACTCTCAAACGTTATCTGAAACTGATATTTTTAACAACCGTACCTTTAACAGCAATTGTCATAGTTTTTTCTGAATTAATAGTTAGTCTTTTGTTTCAAAGAGGTTCATTTACGGCTAGTGATACTCAATTAGTTGCGAATATTCAAAACTTTTATGCATTACAAATACCATTTTATGTGTCGGCTTTATTTGTAGTTGATGTCATTGTATCGTTGAGAAAAAATTATATTTTAATGTGGGGTTCTGGATTAAATTTAATTGCTAATAT
>JBHJOU010000904.1:0-4004 GCA_050329355.1 Rivularia sp. (in: cyanobacteria) | reverse complement strand
GGAGAGGGGAAGGGGGTGAGGTTATATAAAACTGGTGATTTAGGAAGATATTTACCAGATGGTAGCATTGAGTTTTTGGGAAGAGAAGATTTTCAAGTTAAAGTAAATGGTTATCGGATTGAATTAGGGGAAATAGAAACAGTATTACTCAAAAATCCTTTAATTCAGGAAGCGGTTGTTACTGCTGTGGGAGATTTTGAGAATAAACAGTTAGTAGCTTATATTGTCCCCAATCCTGTAGAAAAAATTGATTTTAAATTACAGCAACTTGGTATTCGTAAAAATGAAAGTGAAAAACAGATAGAACTTCCCCAAATTGAGCGAGATGAGAATACAAATCAAGCTTATTTAAGAAGACAAAGTTACCGTCAATTTCTCCAACAACCGATTAATTTAAACCAATTTAGTCAGTGGATTGGTAGTTTAGCACAAATGCAATTAAAGGATTCTCCACTACCAAAATACCGCTATGGTTCTGCTGGTAGTCTTTATCCCGTACAAGCTTATTTACACGTTAAAAATAATCGTATTGAAGGATTAGAATCAGGAATTTATTATTACCATCCTGCAAAACATAATTTAATTTTAATTCATCAAGAATCAGTTATTGATAATCAAGTTTACAGTAGCAATCAAGGAATTTTTGAACAATCTGGTTTTTCATTATTCCTCATTGCACAACTAGCAGCAATTACTCCCATATACGGAGAGAAAGCAAGAGACTTTTGTTTATTAGAAGCAGGTTATATGAGTCAATTATTGATGGAAACAGCACCAGATTTTGATATTGGTTTATGTCCCATTGGAGTACTAGAATTTGAAAATATACGAGAACTATTTAATTTAGAACCTACTCAAATTTTACTCCATAGCTTCGTGGGTGGAAAAATTGAGCAAACTTGGACACAACAATGGATGTATAACGAACCCCAACAATCAATTTCGATATCTGATAGATTGCGTCAATATCTCCAACAAAAACTACCCGATTATATGGTGCCATCTCACTATATGCTCTTAGATACTCTACCATTAACTAGTAATGGTAAAATCGACCGTAAAGCCTTACCAAAACCGCAATTCCACGGTCAAATAGATGTAGAATATGTAGCACCAAAAACAGAAATAGAAAAGGCGATCGCACAAATTTGGCAAAATGCTCTTAAGCTCGAAAAAATCGGCATTCATGATAATTTCTTTGAATTGGGTGGTAATTCCTTATCCGCAACTCAAGTAATTACTCAAATGCGACAAACCTTGCAAATAGAAATATCAATCCGTCACTTTTTTGAAGCTCCCACAATTGCCGAGCAAGCGCAAGTAATTCAACAGCAACCACAACAAGTTATTGAGGTAGAGACAATTAAAAAAGTAGAGCGAAATAGCGAAAAAATATTACAAAACCTGGAAGAACTTTCCGAAGCAGATGTTGATGCTTTACTTAAACAAATGATGGAAGAGTAGGAATATGTAACCAAATTATGATTAAATATATTCCAGACTGGATCAGATTTAATAAATAATTACAGCAAAATCCTTTATGCGTAGAGATTCGATATTTTATAAATTATTTCAACAATATCCAGCTTTACTATTTGAATTGTTGACAAACCCCCCAGAAAATGCGTCTGAATACAAGTTTGATTCGGTAGCTGTTAAAGAACCAAGATTTGAAATTGATGGGGTGTTCGTACCACCGGAAAATGAAAGTCCAGCAGCAGTATATTTTTGTGAGGTACAATTCCAAAAGGATGAAAGACTTTATGAACGGGTAGATGCAGAAACTTCACTGTATTTTTACTACAATCGCGACAGATTCAGCGACTGGCAAGTAGTTATAATTTATCCATCCCGTAATAGTGAACAAAGTGATATTTATCCTCATCGCTCATTCCTCAACGGTGGGCAAGTATATCGGGTGTATTTGGATGAATTAGGAGATATTCGCGAACTACCATTGGGATTAGCAGTAATGCTGCTAACTACAATTAATGAACAGCAAGCACCAGAAGAAGCTAGGTATTTATTACAAAGAACTCAACAAGAAAATCCTCAGCCTTCAAGTCAAGCCATAATAGAATTAGTGACGACGATAATAACTTATAAATTTGAAAATTTAAGTAGGAGAGAGGTAGAAGATATGTTAGGGATTACGCTCAAGGAAACGCGAGTTTACCGTGAAATTAAGCAAGAAGGAAGACAAGCGGAAGCACAATCGCTCATCCTGCGTCAACTAACCCGACGGGTGGGAGAATTATCACAACAAGTGCGATCGCGCATTGAAATTCTACCTTTAGAACAATTAGAAAACCTTGCTGAAGCGTTGCTTGATTTTAATAGCATGGCTGATTTACAAAGTTGGTTGGATACGGTTGAGTAATTGTTGAGAAAGTAGAGGGGAAAAAGAAAGAACAAATTTTAACTCCTCACTTTTTCCTGCTCCTCATTCTCTATTATTTAATTATTAATTGCTAATTATAAGTATTAAGTTTGGATTCTTCTGAAGAACCGTTTTTATTACAAATATTAAAACTATCTAAAAATGTCTAAATCTCTAGAAAATCTCTCCCCAGAACAAAAACGTCAACTACTAGCAAAACTACTTCAGGAAAAAGCCAACAAGCCCCAAAACTTTCCCCTTTCCTTCGCTCAAAAACGATTATGGTTTCTTGATCAACTCCAACCGGAATCATCAGCATATAATATTCCTTTTTCTTTACATTTAACTGGTTCTCTGAATATTATTGCTTTAGCACAAAGTCTTAATCAAATTATTCAGCGTCATGAAGTATTACGCTCTAGTTTTACGGTGATAAAAGAAGAATCTATACAGCAAGTTTATCCCAAATTAAAATTAGAATTTCCTCTGATTGATTTACAATTATTACCAACCCAACAGCAAGAACAACAAGTAAAACAGTTAATTAAAGAAACATCTACACAACCATTTAATTTATCTTATACTCCTTTATTCCGAACAAAATTAATTAAATTAAATGGTAATGAATATGTGTTGTTATTTACCATGCATCACATTATCTCAGATTATTTTTCCATGCGATTATTAATCCGAGAATTAGCAACAATTTATCAATCTTTGAGTAAAGGAGAAACAGCACAATTACCAGAATTATCTATCCAATACGGCGATTACGCAACTTGGGAGCAAGAATGGTTAAAAAGTCCAAAACGCTCTGTTCAACTGGAATACTGGCAAAAAAACTTAGCTAATTATCCACCTTTATTAGCACTACCTACCGACTATCCTCGTCCACCCGTACAAAGATTTCGTGGTGCGAGAAAATCTTTTGCCCTTTCCCAAGAATTATCAAACGCAATCAAAAATTTTAGCCAAGGTCAAAATACTACCTTATTTATGACCTTGTTAGCAGCATTTAATATATTACTTTATCGTTACAGCAATCAAGAAGATATACTGATTGGTTCTACAATTACAAATCGAGAAAATCGCACTGAAATTAGTAATTTAATTGGTTTATTTGTTAATAACCTGATATTTCGGACTAATTTATCAGGTAATCCCAGCTTTGGTGATTTTCTCCAACAAGTTAGAGAAGTTACCTTAAATGCATACGCGAATCAAGATTTACCTTACGAATACTTAGTAGAACAACTACAACCAGAACGCAATCTCAGTTATAATCCGTTGTTTCAGGTGATGTTTATTCTGCACAACACACCCACACAAACTATAGATTTATCGGGGTTATCGTTAAAATACCTCGAATTGGAATACGAAACTTCTAGATTTGACTTAAGTTTGGATATGTATGAAACAGCTTCGGGTTTGACGGGAATTTTTGAATACAATACCGATTTATTTGCTGTTGCAACAATTGAAAGAATTATTGGTCATTTCCAAATATTATTACAAGCAATCATCACCAACCCCGAACAAAAAATCTCAAAATTACCCCTATTAACCCCAGCAGAGCAACAGCAACAACTCATAGAATGGAACAATACAAACCGTGAATATTCTC
>JBHJOU010000786.1:0-12838 GCA_050329355.1 Rivularia sp. (in: cyanobacteria) | reverse complement strand
GAGAATATTCACGGTTTGTATTGTTCCATTCTATGAGTTGTTGCTGTTGCTCTGCTGGGGTTAATAGGGGTAATTTTGAGATTTTTTGTTCGGGGTTGGTGATGATTGCTTGTAATAATGTTTGGAAATGACCTAACATCCGGATAATAGTTGCTGATTCAAAACGGTTACAGTCATAGTTAATCCGTAATGATAATTCTGCTCCAGGAATTACTGTTAATGAAAGAGGATAATTAGTGCGTTCAAAACCTCTAGCTTGACTAATTTGTAAATCATTGCTCCATCCTTGTAAAACAGCGTCGATTGAAATAGGATAGTTTTCAAAGATAACCAAACTTTCAAATAATCCTACCCCACGAGGTACATCGCTCCAGTGCTGAATATCAATTAACGAACTATAAGAATAAGACTCTTGTTCAATTTGCTGGATTTGTAATTGCTGTAACCAAGGTAATAATTCATCATCACCAAATAGATTTACTCGTACAGGTAAGGTATTGATAAATAAACCCACTATCGATTCTACACCAGGTAAATTCGGTGGACGACCTGATACTGTGGCTCCAAATACAATATCATTTTCACCACTGTAGCGACTGAGGAGAATTGCCCAAATTCCTTGAGCGATAGTATTTAAAGTTAAGCGGTGTTGTTTTGCTAAATTATCAAGTTCAGTTGTTAAATTGATAGGTAATTTAATTTGTTCTTCACTGTTAATATCTGGATGAGATGAAATAATGTGGCTATTTTTAATTAACGGAGTTGGTGCTATAAAATCTTTGAGTTTAGCTCGCCAAAATTTTTCTGCTGCTGCAATATCTTGTTGCTGTAACCATTCGATATAATCACGATAAGGACGTGGAGAAGGTAAAATTAGGAATTTATTTTGACAAGCTGCTTGATAAAAACTGAAAACTTCTTTTAATAAGATTCCATTACACCAACCATCCATCAATAAGTGATGATGACTCCAAACAAAATAATATTCATCGCTTTGTATTTTTAATAAAGCACAGCGCATTAAAGGAGGTTGATTCAAATCAAATCCTTGCTGTCTATCTGCTTGTAAAAATAGTTCTAATTTTTCATTTTGTTGATTGATATCTAAAGCTTGCCAATTTTCTTCAATCCAAGGTAACTCAACTTGATTATGAACCACTTGTAGGGGTTTTTCTACTTCTTCCCAATAAAAAGCTGTACGTAAAATTGGATGACGCTCTATAACTTTTTGCCATGCAATTTTGAATGCTGAAATATTCAAATTTCCTTTGATTTTACAACTGCGTTGTTCAAAGTAAATCCCGGATTCTGGGGAGTATAAGGAATGAAATAGCATTCCCTGTTGCATGGGGGAAAGTTCGTATAAGTCTATGATGTTATCCATAATTTTAATTAAATTAATATATTTATTAACGCAGAGGGAAGCAAAGGTTTACGCGGAGGTTCGCGGAGTGGATAATTGAGTTTTTATTAATAATTTATTATTTCTTTTTTTTGATTTTTGACATGAATTTATCGAGTTGTTTTTGGTTAAGTTTGGCTGCTTTAAAATCTGAGGGTGTATGACCTCTTGATTCTGGAGATTCACAATGAGCAATCAAATTTTGTAGGTTGGTAATATATGTTTTAGCAAGATTTTCGATGGTTGTTATATTATGAAGATTACGGCTATAATTCCAAGCTATTTGCAGTTTATCTTCGGAAATCCATGAGTTAATTTCTAATAAGTATTGACGTTTTTCTTGAGAACAGCGAATGTTTACTATGGGTTCTTTTGCTATACCTAAAATTAATGAGTTTGTAGGTGTAAAGTCAAGTCTTCCTATGTAGTTAAATTTTATCTGGGGTTGATTTTGTAAATGAGTTTTTATGGTTTCGTCTTTGCTGAGATAGCGTAGTAAACCGTAATTAATCCCGCGATTAGGTATTTGTCGCAGTTGTTCTTTTACTGATTTTATCGCATTTGCCAAATTACGTTTATCATCTAATTTTAAAACTACTGGAAACACAGTTGTAAACCAACCAACTGTACGGGATAAATCTATATCTGAGAATAAATCTTCTCTTCCATGTGCTTCTAAATCTAGCAGTAGTGTTGATGAATTTGTCCAATGAATAAATGTTTGTAATAGTGCAGTGAGTAAAATATCATTAATTTGGATATGGTAAGCTTTTGGTACTTTTTCTAATAAAATGCGGGTTTGTTCTACATCTAATTCGACCTTAATTTGAGCAGTGGAAGCAACGGTATTTTGGATTTCGCTATTTTGTTCATCGAAAGGTAAGGAAATATCATAAGTTGCAGATAACCAGTAATTTAATTCGTCTAAAACCGTTTTTGATTGAGCATAGCTAATTAATTGATTTGACCAATTTTTAAATGAAGTCGTTTTGGGTGGTAATTCTATATTTTTACTAGCCTCAATTTGTTTATAGGCTGTTGCTAAATCTGTTAACAAGATACGCCAAGAAACGCTATCAATTACAAGATGATGGATAATGATTAAAAGTCGATGATTCTGAGATGTCCCAAGTTGGAATAATACGCATTGTAATAATAATTCTGATATATTTAAACTAGTTTGCAGTTGAGAACTAATTGCTGAAATTGTGTTGCTTTGCTCTTCTTCTGATAAATCTGCTAAATCTATAGTAGTAAAAGGAATTGTATCACTAGGATTTGCATAAAATTGTTGCCATTTTGAATCATCTTGCACATAACGTAAACGTAAAGCATCATGATGAATAAGTAACTTTTGCCAAACTTTTTCCAATAATTCGGGTTTCAAATTTGGTACAACTTCTAATAAAACGGACTGATTATAATGATGAACTTCCGATATTTGCTCAAAAAACCAATGTTGAATCGGTGTTAACGGTACTTCACCCGTAATAATTCCTTGTTCCGCTTGAATTTGAGGTTTTGTTTCGGCAATACTAGCAAGTTCAGCTATAGTCTGATATTGAAATAATTGTTTTGGAGTTAAACTCAATCCAGCTTGATTCGCTCTAGCAATAATTTGAATGCTGAGAATTGAATCTCCCCCCATCTCAAAAAAGTTATCATCAATCCCAACATTTACCCCCAAAACTTCAGCCCAAATTTGAGTTAAGATTATTTCTTTTTCACTACTTGGTCGATGATTATCTACATTCTCCCGTTGAGGTAAATCCATCACCGCTAAAGCTTTCCGGTCAATTTTACCATTATTTGTTAGAGGTAATGTTTCTAATTCTACAAAAAAGGACGGAACCATATAATCAGGAAGTCTTTGCTGTAAAAACTGCCGAACATTTATTTCTCTCTCTTCTTCTTTCTCTGTGTCTCTGCGGTTTTTTATAAAAAAAGCAACCAACCGCTGATTACCAGAATCATCCCCATGAACAACAACACAACCTTCTTGAACTTGTGGATGTTGACTCAAAACAGCTTCAATTTCTTCTAATTCAATGCGAAAACCCCGAATTTTGACTTGATTATCTAAACGTCCTAAATATTCTAAATTCCCATCGGGTAAATAACGTACCTTATCCCCTGTCTTATATAATTTAGAAATTTTAGAAATTGATAATTGTTCGTGAAACGGATTGGGAATAAACTTTTCTGCGGTTAATTCAGGTTTATTTAAATAACCCCGCGCAACACCCACACCACCAATGTATAATTCTCCTGGAATACCCACAGGAACAGGTTGTAAATATTTATCTAACACGTAAAGCTGTACATTAGCTATTCCCCTTCCAATCGGAACTATACTAGATGCAGAAATTTGAATTGATGCATCATAAATACAGCAACCTACAACAGCTTCAGTAGGACCATATTCATTTATTAATCTAATATTAGGAAAATTTTCTCGCCAAAATTTAAGGTGATTTTCTAACAGAGCTTCACCACCAATAATAAATGCTCTAGTTGATTTTTTCTGAGACTTTATGTATAACGTCTCTACATTATTTAATTGACTTAATACTTTTAAATGAGCAGGTGTTAATTTAACTAAACTAAAATCATTTTCCGAATTCAATAAATTACTCAAAGCTTCAATTTCTTGCTCTTCCGCTACTAATGTTACTGTTTTTCCTACTATTAAAGGGGTATAAAAACTAGTAATCGTAGCATCAAAACTAATAGAAGACTGTACTGGCGAACCATTTCCTTGAACAACATTATAAGTTTGTTTTGCCCAATTCAAATAATTTGTTAAACCTCGATGGGTTAATAATGTACCTTTAGGATTACCTGTTGAACCTGAAGTATAAATTACATAAGCTAAATTATCTGCAACAGTTTGATTGGGAGGATTACTTATAGATAATTGAGATATATTGTCCCATTCGCTATCCAAATAAATGGTTTGTGCTGAATGTGGAGGTAATTGAGCTAATATTTTTTCTTGAGTTATTAAAATAGAAACTTGAGAATCTGCAAGCATAAAAGCAATGCGACTACTCGGTAATTTTATATCAATAGGAAGGTATGCTCCACCAGCTTTGAGAATACCCAATAACCCAATTAACATTAAAGGATTTCTTTCTATACAAATTCCTACTAAAACATCTGGTTTTACCCCTTGATTTCTCAAATAATCTGCAAGCTGATTTGCTTGATTATTTAATTGTTGATAAGTAATTTTTTCTTGTTTAAACTCAACTGCAATATTATTTGGTGTTTTTGCAACTTGGGTTTCAAATAACTGATGAATTCCTTGCTCTAAAGAATATTCAGTGTAAGTGTTATTCCATTCCAGCAAAAGCTGATGACGCTCTATTTCTGTTAAAATTGGTAATTGCGATAATCGCTGATTTGGATTATCAATAATACCCTTTAATAACACTTGAAAATGCCCTAACATCCGAGCGATGGTATCTTGATTAAATAAGTCCGTACTGTATTCTACTACAGTTAATAATCCCTCACTTCTTTCTATTAAATGCCAAGTCATATCAAACTTAGTTGAACCAGAATCGCTCCACATTTGCTCTAAGCTTAAACCCGGTATTGCTAATTCTGGATTAAGTGCATTCTGTAACTGATAAGCTTCATTTTGCACTTGAAACATTATCCCAAATAAAGGATTATGACTCAAGCTACGTTGGGGTTGAATTTCTTCTACTAACTTCGCAAAAGGTAAATCTTGATGTTTAAAAGCTCCAGCAACAACATCTTTAATTTTTGACAATAATTCAATAAAAGTTGGATTACCATAAACATCAGTTCGTAATACCAAAGTATTCACAAAAAAACCGATTAATGGTTCTAATTCTTTCCAATTCCGATTTGCAATTGGCGAACCGATAGCTATATCATCTTGAGCAGTATAGCGATGTAACAATACTTTGAAAGCTGCCAAAGCTGACATAAATAATGTGATTCCTTGCTGACGGCTCAAACTCTTTAAACCGTTTAATATTTCTTTGGAAATCACAATAGATTCAACTGCACTCCTGAAAGTTTGTACTGGTTTGCGGGGATAATCAGTCGGTAATTCTAATACAGATAAATTTTGTAATTGTTGTTTCCAATAAGCTGTTTGCGCTGCAAGTTCTTCACCTTGTAACCATTGATGTTGATAAACGGCAAAATCTACATATTGAATCGGTAATTCTGGTAATACAAAAGGTTCTTTACTTAAAAAAGCTTTATATAATGCTGTTAGTTCTCGTAAAATTACACCCCGCGACCAACCGTCAGCAATTATATGATGTAATGTTAAAAGTAAGATATTCTCATTATCAGTAATTTGTAGTAACTTAACTCGTAATAAAGGAGCTTCAGTTAAATTGAAAGGATATTTAGCTTCTTGTTTTGTTAATTTTTCTATTTCGTTTTGACGTGTTACTTTCAGAAGAAAACGCAAGTCATAAATAGGTAACGATAATCTTAATTTAGGAACAATAACTTGAGTCGGTTGTCCATCTACAGCTACAAAACTAGTCCGTAAAATCTCGTGACGCTCGACAATGATATTAAGAGATTTTATTAATAGTGTAATATCTAAATTACCAGTGAATCGCCACGCGATCGCAATATTATAAGCAGTAGTATCAGGCTCTAATTGATGTAAAAACCATAACCGTTGTTGAGCGAAAGACAGAGGCAATTCATTGAGATTTTGTCGTTTGCAGATAGTTGCTTTATCAACCTTCAATCCCTTTTGCTCAAGTTGTCGCTCAAATAGCGCTCTCTTTTCGGGGGGTAGCGCTGCAATACGTTTTTTTAAATCATCCATGTTTGTATTCTTATAGCAAAAAGTTACTGCTTCTTAAGCATTATTGCAATAAGCTAATTAATTATACCTTCTTAACGATAATTATTCTGTATAACTTAGTGACAATTAATTATTATATTAGCGTTAATCAGTTGTAATTGAACGACCGCGCAAACTCAGCGCATTGGGAATCAAAAAATAAAGCCCGCCAAAGCGGGCTAAACTCCTTACTAAAAAGTGAATTCGGTGAAGATTCCTCGACAGCTTTAAAACCTATATTTTTGGTGAGAAGTCGGGTTTTTTTAGCTTAAATATTGGTAAAACAAGATAAACATCATAAAAACCCGACTTTTTGAACAACTCGAACTCACGTTACTACTACAAGCTAAATACTAAGCAGTTTCCAGTGATGGGCTAGGAAAATGTGGAGTTATTACTTCTAACCAATGTGCAATACGCTCGTCTGTTTTATCGCTCTCATTAATTTCATCGATAGGTAGCCCAATAAATTTACCATCACGCACGGCAAAGGAATACTTGTAGGTATAACCATCGGTAGGAAATTCACCAACTAATGTTGCACCTAATTTCTTGAAGTGATCGTACAAAGTTCCCAATGCACTGACAAACTGTTCTCCATGGCTAGCATAATCTCCCGCACCAAACAGCGCAATGGTTGTACCTGTAAAATCAGGTTTGTCCATCTCCATATCAAATAAAGGATCGCGCCAATCATTTTGGACTTCTCCAGAACCCCAGGTAGAACAACCAAACAGTAAGCTATCATATTCAAGCATTTGATCAACGCTATCGAAATCCTCTTCCATGCTGTAGATATCGCACAATTCTTCACCAAAATGTGCGTGTATTTTAGTGGCGATTTCTTCAGTGATACCAGAAGTACTGCCATAAAAAATAGCCATTTTTGCCATAATTTGAGCTTCCTCTCAATTTGAGCAATAAAATTTGTAAACCCTCTGATTGCTTAGGATTTATATTTACAGAAATTCCTTATATTTAACAGGTTCAGATTTAGCAAAGATTCCTAATAATTTGATTCATCAAGTCAAAAGACTATTACAAGTTACATTTATATTTGTAGCGATGTTGTAACAGGCATGACTAAATACGAATAAAAGTCTCTTATCTTTAATAAAAATTTTTGTCTTAATGTCTTAAGTACTGACAGCATCTTTTTCTAGTATATCTAATTGACAACAGCGCCAAAAATTAGATATCTGTTGACTGACCAATTCAGGATAAAAATAATGGAAAAAGTGACCTCCTTGAGGACATTTCCACAGAATATCTTTTGGCTTTAACCATTTTTTCCATTCATGTAAATCGGGATAACCTAAAATCATATCAATTTGTCCACTACATACCATTAATGGTATAGAAACTCCACCTATTGGCAATTGTTCTATTTGAAGCAATGAATGCATCAATGGCAGATTATCTAAATCTCGATAAAAATTATCAATTAAATTGTGTAAGCTACAAGGGAATTTATCTCTAAATACATTATGAAGAGTATTTAATAAAGCTTCTGCTTTGCTCAGAGTGTATATTTGACGTTCTTGATAATAATTCACGTGCCAAGTTTTAGCAGGTTGGGCTGCTACTGAAAGTAAGGTTAAAGACTTGACAAACTGCGGATATTGACGAGCAAACATTAAGGCAATAGTACCACCAGTACCATGACCGATTAAATGAATCGGCAGTTTTTTGGTTTCAAGATAACTGTATAACAATCTTACTGCTGTATCTATACAAGCAGGTTCATCTATTAATTGAACGTATTCCCATCCGGCAATATTTGTATACTTAATTAATTCGTGTATTAAAGGTGTACTTAAACATCTCAAAGAAAAGCTACCATTAACCCAAATAGCATCACCATATATAGACATAGCAACTCTCTCAACGCGAAATTACATTGACAACTAATAACTATTTTCAATATACGCATTGCTCCCGAAAGGCAATCATTCCTATTAGTTAGACAATACAAAGTATTGTTACTTAATGAGGATTAATTGCAATAAGCATTAACTGAATAGTATTGAATACAGACAGAAAAAAAAGTTTAAATAGCACAAATAATATTTTAGATAATGAATTGATGATTACTAGAAAGGGTGAGGGAGTAGGGAACACATCGATTTAGTTCTCAGGTTGAACTTGGGAATTAAGAGGATGTGTTGAAAGTTTAATTTAATACTTTACCTGGCGACTAGAAGTCGCACGGCAGTCGCTCATGGGGGAGACCCCCAAGACCGCGCTGCCTTGGCTACATAAACAAAACCCGCCGTGGCAGCGGGTTTTAAATAGTTAGTCCACGCAGGTGGACTTTGTTTGTGTAGTAGCGGTTTAAACCGCCGGATACTTTTCAAACATCCTCTTACCCTCACACATTTCTTTTAACTTATTCAAATAGGGCAAACTTTCCATTACGTAATCATAATCCTGAACAAAATCAATCAAACAAGCAACTTCGTTAACTCCTGCATTTTCTATTTCATCAATTAAAGGATGACAACTTTCTGGAGTTCCAATTAACGACCGACCTTTCATAAAACCTTCAACACCAAATAATAATAAACTATCCAGGTCATCTTCAGAAAAGTCTTTAAGACTAACGTTTAATCCCATACCTTTAGCTAGATTTTCTAGTAATTCATAATGGGTTTTTAAATAATTACAAAAAGGTCTTCTCACTTTTTCTTTAACTGTATTGATGTCATTACCTAAAAAGGTATGAATCATCAAAGAAACTTTACCTGATTGGGGGTCATGTCCGTGTTTTTCTAAAGATTTTCGGTACAGTTTAATTTTAGGAATAATACTATCTAATGTCCCGGTTAATAAGGAAGTTAAAACATTAGTACCTAGTTTACCCGCTTCCATAAAAGTTTCATTAGATTGGCAAGTCATCCAAATTGGTAATTCTGACTGAATTGGTTTTGGTAATGTTTTAATGGTGAACGATTTACCAGTAGCATCAAAACGTTCAACTGCTTCACCTTGCCAAAGTTTTTTAACAATATCTAGACCCTTCCACATATTGGCTTTACGATTTGCATGGCTATCTTTTGCCAATACAAAATCATCAACTGTCCAACCGGATGCAAAGGCGATCGCCGCTCTCCCATGAGAAAGATTATCTACCACAGCCCATTCTTCGGCAACTCTTACCGGATCATGTAATGGTAAAACGCAGCTACCAGCCCGTAATTGCACTTTTTCAGTAATCATTGCTAGAGCGGCTGCGGTGATAGATGGGTTGGGGTATAATCCACCAAATGCATGAAAATGTCTTTCCGGTGTCCAAACTGCGGTAAAGCCATTTTTATCGGCAAATTTAGCGCTTTCAAAGAGTAACCGATATTTGTTTGATTGAGCTAATGAGCCGTCACCGTCGAAGTAAAATAAGCTAAAGTCCATAATAATTAGTGATTAATATTTTTTGAACGCAGAGTAGTGCAAAGGTAAGCGCAGAGGAGCGCAAAGGTTTTTCGGTTTTTATCACAATTTAGAGTTAAAAACTCCGCATTACTCTGCGAATAACTCCGCGTACCTTTGCGTTAAAGTATTACGCTTCCGAGTTACTATTTCTCAAAATTTCTTCTACTTGCTTTGTTTCCATTTGTTCTATTTCTGATAACATATCAGCAATTTCTGATTGCTTTTCATGGAGATTTTCCTCAATTATTTTAGCAATTCCCGCGACAGTTGGAGATTCAAATAAAAATTGTCGCATTGGTAATTCAACGTTCCATTCTTGACGGATTCTAGTTACTGCTTGAATTGCTAATAGTGAATGTCCTCCTAATTCAAAAAAGTTGTCGTGAATCCCGACTTTTTCTATTCCTAATAAGTCTTGCATTGCATCAGCAACTTTCTGTTCAATTTCGTTACGAGGTGCTTGGTAGGTAGTAGATAATTCGGGACGGGTGTAAATGTTTGATTGCTGATTTTCATTGGTGACTTTTATTTGGGTTGATTCATGAATGCGGGTTTGTAAATCTGTGGGGGTGACGACAATTTGAGAAATTTGACTCTGAGATAAAATTCTTGCGGTTATTTCCCACACTTCTTGGGGTGTGATTGCTAAGTCAAGTAATGCTGAACCTGTAGAGGTATTTTCGTTTTCTTCTAATTGACAAGCATCCCAGTTAATGCTGTACCAAGGGATAGAACTTTGTTGATGGCGTTCTCGTGCTAAGTTATCCATGAATATATTGGCACCTGCATAAGCTGAAAACCCTACTCCACCGACGATGCTTGAAAGAGATGATTGCAATAAATAGAAGTCCAGTTTTTTGTGTTGTAAAGCTTTTTCTAGAACTAGTAAACCATCTATCTTAGAACTGAATTGATGTTTTATTTCATCACTATTGAGAGATTTTATCAAACAACTAGCGCGATCGCCCATGACTCCAGCGTGGATAATTCCGTTAATTTCACCAAAATTTTGCTCTGCTTGATAGATAACTTCTTGAATCTGAGTTTCATTTATTAAATCTGCACTGAAAAATAGCAATCCTTGACCAAGTGCTTCTAATCCTTGTAATTTACGGATACAATTACTAATTGGATCATTTTGACCGTGAGTTGCTAACCATTTTTCCCAATCGTGTTTTTCTGGGATTCCAGAGCGTCCAATTAAAATCAGTTTGGCTTGGAATTGTTGCGCTAGGTATTGAGCAAATACCAATCCTAAACCTTCGATTAAATCTCCAGCAATTAGATAAACACCATTGTTTTTTAAAGGAACAGTATTTGTGTTAACTTCTGGGAGTGTGATAGATTCAAAAGTTTGTATCCAACGATGATTATTTCTATAAGCAACAGTTAAATCGGATGTTGGTGTTGTTAATTCTGTGATTAGATCCCCCCAACCCCCCTTATCAAGGGGGGCTAATTGATGATTTTTTCCCTTCTTCTCAAAGGGATCTAATTCATGATTCCCACCCTTCTCAAGGGGAGCTGATTCATGATTCCCCCCCTTCTCAAAGGGATCTAATTGATGATTTCCCTTCTTCTCAAAGGGATCTAATTCATGATTCCCCCCCTTCTTAAGGGGGGTTAGGGGGGATCTAATTGCAGAAATGACAACATCAATATTTCGACAGCGAATTTGCGGATATTCCTGGGGAATTACTTTACAAAGTCCCAGAATTGTGCTTTGTGCGGGGTTGATTGTTTCTATTCCCACCACATCATGGAGTTGATTTGTCACCACCGCAACTTCCACAGTTGTGGAATCTTGATATTGAGTTTGATATTTAGCAACAGCTTGTGTCAGATATAATAAACTGTTAAATCCCTGAATATCTGTTGTTAACTGCCAGAAATGCACAATGTGGATAGTTTTCCCAGATAATTGCACAGACTCAAATAATTTATCGTAATCTTCAGGATTATCCGGTGCAATTGTATAGCTTTCCTCCGCTTGGGAAAACTCCTTACCACCTTTAACAATAACAACATCTTCCAACTGCTGTAACTGTTGAGCAACTCGTAAACCCAAACCACACTCATCAACAAATACCACACTCCGCGTTCCTTTGCGTTTACCTTTGCCTTCCTCTGCGTTAAATATTACAGGTGCAGAACGTTTCCAAGAAGGAAGATAAAACCAATCAGCAATATCTAATTTTTTAGTTTTTTGTATAGTTTTTTGTACTTTATCTTGTTTATCTTCCTCAAGTTCAATCCAATAACGTTTACGTTCAAAAGGATAAGTTGGTAAAGGAATTCGTTGACACTTGTTTCCAGCATGAAAATTCTTCCAATCAACTTTGATTCCTGACTTCCAAAGTTGTCCCAATGTATCTAAAATCAACTCTTGATCGGATTTTTTCTCTTGGGGATGTCGTAATGAAGTTAACGAAACCACAGATTGTTGATGATTCGCTATAGTTTGTTTGGCGATCGCACTTAAAGTTCTTCCTGCTCCCACCTCCAATAAAATTGGTGATGATTGCTGTAATACCTCGTTGATTCCATCAGCAAAACGCACCGTTTGACGCAGATGATTTCCCCAGTAATTTGGATCTGTCGCTTGTTCGGGAGTAATCCAAGTTCCTGTAACGTTAGATATAAAAGGTAATTGTGGTGAATTCAATTTTACCTGTTGCATCTTTTCTACAAAAGGTTTGACAGCCGATTCCATCATCGGAGAATGGAAACCGTGACTCGTATGTAAACGACGACAACTAATTTCTTGAGCAGTTAACTTTGCTTCTAATTGTTTGATTGCATCATCCGTACCTGATACAACACACATATTTGATGCATTGATTACGGCAATTGTCAAGTCATAATTTAGATAGGATTTAAGTTGTGATTCAGTTAAACTGACCGCTAACATCGCTCCAGGAGGACATTTTTGCATTAATTGTCCGCGTATTGCCACAATTTCTAAAGCATCTTCTAAAGAAAAAACATTTGCGATCGCAGCAGCAACATATTCCCCGATACTATGTCCGATAGCTGCTTGGGGACGAATTCCCCATGACATCCATAATTTAGCTAAAGCGTATTCGATGATGAAAATGGCAGGTTGAGCGTAAGCGGTATCTGTAAGAGATGGGGAGAGGGGGAGATGGGGGGATGGG
>JBHJOU010000953.1:0-3124 GCA_050329355.1 Rivularia sp. (in: cyanobacteria) | reverse complement strand
TTTTATTGGCTAAAAGATGTAATTGCTTCTCCTGTCGGTATCGCAATTGTGATGCTGTGGTTAGCAATTGGTGGAATAAATTTTCTATTAAATGGCAGCTACTCCGGACCAGGTTACGTGCAAAACAAGGAAATTAAACTGACACCAGATAGTGTACCAAATCTAACTCCGGTTGTTGATTTGGTGGATTGATGTTTGTCCGCATTACTTTTTGGCTGGTGTTGTGTTTATTCATCGCGGATATAGCCCAGCCAGGATACTTAAAGTTTTGGCAACCTAATATTGAACTATCCGCAGTTGATTTCAGGTTGCCGAGACTAAATAATAAAGAGAATTCCGCTATATCCCCTCAAAAACCGGATTGTCCCGCTCCAGATAACGATTTAGAAGCAATTATTCAAGCTAGGTTTGGCTGTAAAAAAGATGCGCCTCCTGATGAGCCACAAACTTCGTTTGAATGACTTTAGTAGTAATGATACGAATAAAAGCAATGCGGCGAGTGTAAAGCCAATTTCTCCTAATTGGAAATATGCTTTCGGAACTTTGGTTTTGTGTATGGCGATCGCAATTCCTCAATTTTCTGAATGGATAGAATCTCAAATCCCTAGACTACCCCAACAAATTGTAAAAACGAAGGATGATGTGGCTATACCTTTGGATTCAGCTTTTCCAACAGTTCCCGGTACACCCATCACAAGTGGTTTCGGTTGGAGAAACCACCCCCTTACTGGTGAAAGAAAGTTTCATTCTGGGATTGATTTTGCTGCTCCTGAAGGTACTCCAATTTATGCTTACCAAGCAGGGTCAGTAGAGTTTGCCCAGTGGAAGGGTGGTTATGGAATAACTGCCATCATCGATCATGGTTTAGGTAAGTCAACTCTCTACGCTCATGCGAGTCAGCTTGCTGTGAAAGAAGGAGAAAAAGTTAGTCAGGGACAAATGATTGGGAAAGTGGGAAGTACAGGATTATCTACCGCACCACACCTACATTTTGAGGTGCAGCTTAATGATAAGCCAGTTAATCCTCGTCCCTATTTGAAGTAAGAGAAAAGAACCATGATTCGCCCTTGTCACATTACAATTTTATCTTTATCAATCTTATTTTTTCCTTTATTAGAAATGTCAACTAAAGGCTTTAGCTACTCAAGTTCAAATAATACTAATATTGTTGAAGAGTTATTCACGAATATTGATAGTCCAGGAAATATTGCAATTTGTAAAGCGGAAGGAAATTGTGACGAGAATGGTAAGTTTACTTCACTTTATTACGGTCATATCGACCCATCAAAATTAGGCGGCAAGCGAGTATTGAATCAGGGATTTTGTAGCGATTATGGAAAGAGCAAAGCGGGTGATATTGATGGTGCAAATAAAGGTTGTTTGAGAAGAATTCAATCAAGGCTGCCACGACTAACTAAATTATTTCAACAGCAAAATATTAATATAGCGCAACACAAAACTGCATTTATTAATGCTGTAGATTTGTGGAATCAAGCTTCCCCTAAAGTAAGCGATAGTTTTCCTAAAGTTTATGCAGATAATATTAGCAAGGGATTATCTATTGATAATGCTATCCGTCGCTCGCGAATTGATGCATTTAATCTCAGTGCGGATGGCTTATTTAATATTTGTGTGAGGGAGCCATTTTATATAAATAAGCTTAAGGGAATTCCTCAATATTCAACGCAGTGGAAGCGCAACTGTATTGACATAGATCAAAACCGCAGACGTTTGGCTATTAATTCTGTATTAATAAATCGTGAGGTGAAATAATGGAATTGATTCGTGATGCTATTATACACGCTCATAATCAAGGAATAAAAAAAGAAGAAATATTAGAAACAACTTTTGCTAATTTGCCACAAGATTTGCATAATAATGCGATTGAGATTATTAATAGTTTAGGTATTGATGATAAATTCTTCAATAATTTACCAGAATTATTTAATTATATATTTTATTTAGTTAGTCAAAATACTAGCGATGAAGTGATATTAAATCAATTATCTAGTAGCTGTAATTTGGAGCAGTTTGAATTTGCTAAATACGCGCTGCGCTACATAAATATCAATCGCATTCCTTCTGTGTGGGAATTAGAGAATATACAGAATGACTTAAACTTGCTTAGTCTTGAGGAGTTAATTAAAAGATGCGATGGTATTAAAAATTTTGCATATAAAGAAATTGCTTATCGGACAATATTGCAGCACCTTTATAGAGCATTTTGCTCCCGTAAACCAATCAAATGGTTTATTGATATTGCCCATTCTACTAGTGATGAAAGGATAATTAAGTATTGCGATCGCGCAGCTGTAATGATATCTAAAGCTCAGGGTGTGGAACCAATTAACGTATTGGAATCTGCAAAAACAGATATTGAACAACCAATCATATCAACAATTGAATCCGGAAAGCTGATTATAGATACCCTAGCTGAATTTAAGATAGCAGCAGAATACATTGATGCACAATGCGGTCCCACCTTTAACCGCATCAAAATTAAACTTGGTAAAGGGGTGTCGTTCAAGAAAATTCAAGATTTTGGTAACGACTTTGTGCAGCAACTTGGAGACACTTTGAATATGGACACCCCACCAATGGTGTCTGTTGTTCCTGGAGGTGCTGCTATTGATGTCCCCCGCACCGATAGAGAAATTGTTTATTTTAAAGATTATGTTGATTTCTCATCACCTATAGATATACATAATATTGTTATCCCTGGTGGTGTTGGGGTTGACGGGAAATATGTTGACATCCCCCTCTCAGATGAAAATGTTACTCATATTCTTGGTGGTGGAAGAACTCGTGGGGGTAAATCACAATTTGAAAAAGCAGCGATACTTTACCTAGCACGTCGTTATCCCTCGTCAGTAGTTCAACTGGCTTTATCGGATGTTAAGCGAGTTACCTTTAGCAAATTCTCTAAGTTACCCCACCTAATTGCACCCGTAGCCAAAGATGCTGCATCTAGCGCCCAATTATTTAGTTTATTAGTACAGCACATGGAAGCGCGATATCGTTCGTTTGAGAAAGTAGGTTGCGAGACGATAGCCGAATTTAACCGTAAGCATTACCCAGGATTGATTATGCCTCGGATAGCCACATGGGTAGATGAGTGCTTTGA
>JBHJOU010001021.1:0-4449 GCA_050329355.1 Rivularia sp. (in: cyanobacteria) | reverse complement strand
CATCGTTGTTTATCAGGTGAATAATGTCACCTTAATATCTGAAAATTCTGATTTTTAATGATAAGTTTACTAGTATGTTTTATTGTAAAACTCGGTAAACATATTTTTTTATCTGTGAGGCTTTCCTGTATGATTTACAGGTATGATTAAGTGTTTTTTACACTTTCAGATAATTTCAGATAATATTTGTAGTAAATCGGAAGCCATTTATTCTTTATACTAAATACTAAGTACCATACCATTACCTATGGGAACAATTACAGATTCGGTCTACGATCGATCGCCAAAACCAGAAAATCAAGCTTATTCCGCTTCCGTACCCGTGAGCGTATACCGGGAATTAGCGGCAGAGTTGCAAGCAGCGGAAGCTGCAATCCATCAACTCAATCGTAAAAACGAATATTTGGCGCAAGAAAATCACGTACTTCGTCAAGAAATCGCTAAAACCGTTAATGCTGTTTTACACCTGCAAAATACAGCCAATTATTCTGCGAATAATGCTCAAAATAATAGTTATTATGGCTCTTCCCAAAGAACAGCAGCTGAAGTAAAGGAGAAACATTATGCGCCACAAAATAAACAATACAAGCGCCCAAATACACCACAAAAGCGAGCAAAACGCCCCCGTACAGCACCAGTTGTTCCCCAAGTGACTGAATTTATAGAACCCATACCAGAAACAATATTTATAGAAGAACAACAAGCAAGCTATTACTATGCTGACGAATCAGAACCATCACAAGTTAGTGGTTGGTGGTTAATTTTTGCAATTGTTCTGATTATTTTTATGGGTTTTGGCGCTGGTTACGTAGTTGTGCGTCCCCTTTTGGAAAACCATGGTCGTTAGTAATTTACTAGATTAACTTTAGACTAACTTTAGACTTAAAATTAAATTTAATTCTCAAAGTCATAATATTGCCATTGCTAGGAGGCAAAAGCCGTTGACTAACAGGCGATATTTAATACAACAAGGCAAAAATAAGTAAAAACTAAAAAGGTAAAAGAAAGAAAGCTGATTCTATGCACTTTTGAGCAATTTTAAATAGTAGTATTATTTGCACCGAACTGTGCTAGATTTACAATCTAATCTCATAATTAATATTTAAATGATTTTTTACCGACAAATAAATTTCATTTATTTATATAATATTTAATCATATTTGACCGAACAAGGCAAAAGAATTATTCTCTTTATATTTTTACTTGATAATTTTTTGTAGGTCGGTAAATGGTACATATTATTGATAAGTAGTTTACCAGTTACCGCTGACGGGGCTGGGAATCTGCTTAGATAGATAAAGCTAATTAAAGTAAGGAGACAGTTAAATGAAGAAAGTAGAAGCAATTATCCGCCCTTTCAAGCTGGATGAAGTGAAAATTGCTTTAGTCAATGCCGGTATAGTTGGTATGACAGTTTCGGAAGTACGGGGATTTGGACGACAGAAAGGACAAACTGAACGTTACCGTGGTTCCGAGTACACCGTTGAATTTCTACAAAAACTCAAAGTTGAAATTGTCATAGAAGATGCTCAAGTTGATATGGTAGTAGATAAAATTATTGCCGCTGCCCGTACTGGTGAAATTGGTGATGGTAAAATTTTTATTTCACCAGTCGAACAGGTGGTGCGGATTCGTACCGGAGAAAAGAATACAGAAGCGGTATAAAAAGCATGAAGTCTGAAGTTTGAAGCGCGATCAATTTACTCTTCAATCTTTACACTTCATTTTTATTGTCTTGGATAATTTTTCTACGGTTTAATTTGCTTTAACTGAGGAAGTAAACCTGCAAGTGCTTTGCCTCGATGACTAATTGAGCGCTTCACCTCAGTCGTCATCTCGGCAAAGGTTAATTCTTTTTCGGGAACGTAAAAAACTGGATCGTAGCCAAAACCATGATTACCGCGAGCTTCCTGACGGATTTCACCTTTACAAATGCCTTCTGATTCTAAAGCAATCGTACCATCAGGACGAGCAATGGCGATCGCGCAAGCAAATTGTGCGTTTCTATTGCTTTCGTCTCCCAATTCTTTTAATAACCTGGTAATACGTTCGCTATCGGTGCCACCATACCGGGCTGAATAAACCCCCGGTGCGCCATTTAATGCATCTACCTGCAAACCAGAATCATCTGCGATCGCCCAATTATTTGTCGCGATCGCAACTGATGAAGCTTTCAGACGAGCATTCGCTAAAAAGGTATCACCTGTTTCTTCAACTTCTAATTCTTGCGGTTTGAGAACTAATTCCCAATCCAAATCCGCAAGATATTGTTGTAATTCTCGCAATTTACCAGGATTTGATGTCGCGAAGACTAATTTCATAGGTCAAAGGTCAAAGGTTAAAGGTCAAAGGTTTAAGGTTTAAGGTTTAAGATTAAAGGTTATTCTCCCCCCATCCCCCCTCACTTAATTTAATCTGGATTCTAAGCTTTAATTATGTCGGGTTTTTATTCAAACAACCTCCACAACAAAATTGCAATATACCCAAGGATTTTATAACCAATTTTTTGAAAAAATTTGAAAAATTAGAGAAAAAAATTTTTTATTTCTAGTGTTTTTCTGGTATTATTATTTTTATCAGGGTTATTTTTTATAATTGAAATATTACTGTCTCAAAAAAAAATGCGTGAGTCCCATTATAAAAATATCTTTTTAACTTTCTTCTATCATATCACAACCGCTGCATTTTTCAAATTTTGCGGAGAACAACACAATAAAAGTACAAAAGCACTATTTTTATTTGAAGAGGATAAAAAAAGATGTAAAGTAATGTAACATAAGAGATGTAGTTTTGTATTTGAAGTGATTTAAGAGCAAATAACAAACTACAAATCACAAACCTCACACAAAAAATGCATCTGCGGTGAAAGTATTATTAACAGTAGATAGCCAAGTACGGCGAAACCTGCTAGCTTTATTTGCAGCAGGTTTATTATTTTGGGCTAGTTTGGCTTCATTACTGCCAACTTTGCCGCTTTATATTGAAGATATAGGAGCAACAAAACAGCAAATAGGCGTAATAATGGGTAGTTTTGCCATTGGACTATTGATATTTCGCCCATTTTTAGGTCAAATAGCAGATAAACGCGGTCGAAAAATCGTGTTGATAATTGGTATTATATCAGCAGCGATAGCTCCGATGGGCTACAATTTTGTGCAATCAATACCATTGTTAATGGTAATAAGAGCTTTCCACGGTATTAGTATTGCAGCCTTTTCCACGGGATTTTTGGCATTAGTTGCAGATATTGCACCAGTAGAAAATCGTGGGGAATTAATCGGCTATATGAGTTTAGTTAATCCAGTAGGTTTAGCAATTGGACCAGCTTTAGGTGGTTATTTAATGGAAGCTGCTGGTTATACTGCCTTATTTATATTATCCACAACTTTGGCTTGTCTGGCATTATTATGTACCATACCAATTATCAATCCCATAGTTCCAGTAGAGGAGCAAGTAGTTAATAACGACAGTCCATTTTGGCGAAAATTGATTAGTCCGAGAGTGAGGATTCCGGCTTTTATCTTGTTAATTATAGGTTTGATTCTTGGTAGTTTACATACCTTTGTACCATTATTTATCAAATCAACCGAAGCAGAGTTAAATCCTGGATTATTTTACACCGTAGTGGCGATCGCCAGTTTTTGTTCGAGGTTATTTTGCGGAAAAGCCAGTGATAAATTTGGTAGGGGTTTATTTATCACTTTGAGTTTAGTTTGTTATAGTTTGGCATTACTATTATTATGGACAGCCAATAGTTCGGAAGATTTCTTATTTGCAGCGATAATCGAGGGGATTGGTGGCGGGACAATAATTCCGATGATTGCAGCGATGATTACGGATAGAGCTTATCCCCAGGAAAGAGGAAGAATATTTAGTTTATGTATGGTAGGCTTTGATATTGGTGTTGCTATTGCAGGACCGATTTTTGGTTTAGTCGCTCAACAAATTGGTTATCGCAACATATTCGGATTTAACTTTGCGATCGCTTTAATCGCAGTAATTATTTTTATGACTTTATCAAGTAAAAATTTACCTGCTTCCTTACGCTTCGCTTTTGGGCGTGGTGTTGATATTTATTCACTCAATAAAGTAGAAGTTAGGAGTTAGTTGACAGTTGACAGTTGACAGTTAGGAGTTAGGAGTTAGGAGTTAGGAGTTAGAATTTATAACTGATAACTGTTTACTGATAACTGTTTACTGATAACTCCCCATTGCTTCTTGCTGCTTTTAATAAAGTAAACCAAAACTGAGAACCTCCATTTTCACGAGGGGTAAAACCAATTTCTCCTCCCCAACGCTCTACTGTAATTTTGCAAAAATAAAGTCCTAATCCAGATTTACCAGATTTTTTTTTACCTTGAGTAAACTTTTGAAATAAAGTATCGGCAATTTCTGCTGGAACACCACTTCCTTGATCTTCTACACTCACAAGAATATAATCTTCTTGTT
>JBHJOU010000165.1:0-3513 GCA_050329355.1 Rivularia sp. (in: cyanobacteria) | reverse complement strand
AAAATGTCTTACGTAAATAGAGTAGGTGAAGAAGTAATTACGGAACCTGGGGTAGCAAATAGAGTTGTAGATTATCACGATCGCGTTCGTTGGGGTCCAATAATTTCCGGTTTGCTAGTTGGTTTAGCTACTCAGTTAATTTTGAGTGCGTTGTTCGGTGCCATTGGAGCCACTTTTGTCTCTGATTCCGGCGCACCTCGTACCATCGCACCCGACATTGCGGGTAACGTCGGGATTTGGTCAACAATTGCTTTGTTAATTTCTCTGTTTGTTGCTGGTTGGATTACAACTCGTGCTTGTGGCCCGATGAACCGCAGTACAGCTTTGTTAAATGGTGCAATTCTTTGGGCTACAACCTTGGCTGTCAGTTCTTGGTTATTAGCTAGTGGTGTAGCCGGTACTTTCGGTGTTGTAGCTTCTAATGCAGGTGAAGTAATCAATCAGATACAGGGACAAGGAACTGATATACAGCAAAATACAGCTAACGTAACTGCACAACAAGCCCGTGAGATTGCTGCTGCAACTTCCAAAGGTTTATGGTGGTTTGTATTCGGTTCTTTACTCGGATTAATCGCCTCAATGATTGGAGCAGCAGTAGGTGCGCGTACTCCCCGTGTCCGTCACCAAGATTAAAAATTTGTATGTATATAAAACTAAGTTTTAACTAAGTTTTAATAGTTTTCATAATTATTAAAAGCACCCGTAAACAGGTGCTTTTCAATTTTGGAATTAAATTTACCACTTTAAAAAAGCGGCTTCAACTCCCTTTTCTCGGCGAATTTTTCCATCTTGCTCAAACCAATCAATAATTTGCTTTGTAGTTAATTCTTCAACTGCAACATTGTTTTCTTTAGCTATCTGCTGTAATAGTCTATGGGAAGAAATTGTCAATCGAGTCAGAAATTTCTCCGCAGAAGAAAGTAAAGCAGCATCAACTTTCGCCGATTCTTCCAAAGTTAAAAATTGTGTAGTTGGTTGTTGTTGAAATTCCATAATTTCTATCTAAGTAAGTGGGTAGAAAGATTTATCATTATGATCAGGGATTAGGAAGTAGGGAGTAGGGAGTAGAAATAGGAAATATGCTCTATATATTAATCAATCATCGGCATGGAGAATTGTAACAATCCAAAATTTAAAATCCAAAATCTAAAATCCGATAACTCCTAACTATTTCCTAGCTTCTACTAAATAACCACAACGATGTTCGCCATTGATAATCCAATGGGTACGTTCTACCGTACAATCGGGTAAAACCGCAGCAAACATCTCTAATTCATGTCCGCAAACGCTGGGAAATGACTCCGCAACATTGGAAATCGCACAATTATGCTCTAAAAAAATAAATTTGTCTTCTACTTCTGAGTCTTGGGTTTCTACAGGATGATATTCAGCCATAAAACCTTCAGCTTTTCTCAGTTCAACTAAAGCTGCTACTCGAAGACGCAGCGAACCTTTACCTAAAAGTCGCCGATAATCTTGAGCTTTCCGCTCCCATTGTTTTTGTAAAATCCAACTTACTTGGTCTCGTCCTACAGTTTCTGCTAAAGTATCAAGTAAGGAAACAGCGAACTTACCGTAACTGTCCCCAACTTCTTTACGCAAGCGTTCCTTACCTTTATCATTTAAGCAATAAACGTGCTGCGGTCTTCCCATCTTTATTTGTTCGGAGGAATAAATTATTAACCCTTCACCCTCCAAATCTTTGAGGTGCCGACGAATCGCTTGAGGGCTAACTTTCAATGCCTGTGCAAGCTGCAAAGCTGTAGCCTGCACTTCTTTGAGCAGATATTCTAAGATATCCTGTTTGGTTGAGGACTGCTGGCTAGTTTCCATCGTCGTCCTAAAAATATTCAATAAATTTTCACTTAAACAACATCAATGTTGTTAATCTAGCGTAAAATGAAGATAGATTAAAACAACTTAGTTATTGTTTTAGTCTTCACCATTATTGTAACAGTAGCGTGACGTACAGTCACGTTTGGCTGGGAAGCCCGCTATTTGATAGCCCGTCTCCCAACCTTAAAGAGGATACTAGGAAGCGAGAATATTAACGATGAGTGCAACTGTAAAAACTTTAGTCAACCAGCCTTACAAGTACGGTTTTATTACTGACATCGAGACGGATAGCATCCCTCGCGGATTAAGTGAGGACGTAATTCGGGTAATTAGTGCCAAGAAAAACGAGCCAGAATTTATGTTGGAGTTTCGTCTCAAAGCTTACCGGCAATGGCTGAAGATGACAGAACCAGATTGGGCTGCTGTCGGTTATCCTGCGATTGATTATCAAAATATCATTTATTATTCTGCGCCCAAACAAAGCGCTAAAAAGAAAAGTTTAGATGAAGTCGATCCAACTTTGTTGGAAACCTTTGAAAAGTTGGGTATTCCTTTATCGGAACAGAAGCGTTTAGCCAATGTTGCTGTGGATGCAATTTTCGATAGCGTATCTATCGGAACTACTTTTAAAGAAAAATTGGCAGAAGAAGGAGTTATTTTCTGTTCGATTTCCGAAGCTTTACAGGAATATCCGGAATTAGTTAAAAAATATCTGGGTAGCGTTGTTCCCGTTGCTGACAATTACTTTGCGGCGTTGAATGCTGCCGTTTTCAGCGATGGTTCTTTCGTATTTATTCCCAAGGGTGTAAAATGTCCTATGGAACTGTCTACCTATTTTCGGATTAATAACGGCGATACTGGACAGTTTGAGCGGACTTTAATCGTTGCTGAAGAAGATAGTTACGTTTCTTATCTCGAAGGCTGTACCGCGCCCATGTACGATAGTAATCAGTTACACGCGGCTGTTGTGGAACTCGTAACCTTAGATAATGCCGAAATCAAATACTCTACCGTACAAAATTGGTACGCCGGAGATGAAAATGGTAAAGGCGGTATTTACAACTTTGTAACTAAGCGCGGTTTGTGTAAAGGGAAAAATTCTAAAATATCTTGGACTCAGGTAGAAACTGGTTCCGCGATTACTTGGAAGTATCCTAGTTGCGTTTTAATCGGTGATAATTCTGTAGGGGAATTTTATTCCGTAGCGCTGACTAATAATATGCAGCAAGCCGATACCGGAACCAAAATGGTTCACATTGGTAAGAACACTCGTTCTACAATTATTTCTAAAGGAATTTCTGCGGGTAAATCTAGTAACAGCTATCGTGGTTTGGTGAAAGTCAATCCCAAAGCTGACGGAGCAAGAAATTATTCTCAATGCGACTCAATGTTGATTGGTGATAATGCTCATGCTAATACTTTCCCTTATATTCAAGTACAGAATAATGCTGCAAAAGTAGAGCATGAAGCTTCAACATCCAAGATTGGGGAAGACCAACTATTTTACTTCTCTCAGCGTGGTATTTCCACAGAAGACGCGATCGCGATGATGATTAGTGGCTTTTGTAAGGATGTATTTAATCAGCTACCAATGGAATTTGCTGTGGAAGCTGATAAACTCTTGAGTTTGAAGTTGGAAGGAAGTGTTGGATAAATTTTCTTGGTTATCAATTTTAG
>JBHJOU010000649.1:0-8376 GCA_050329355.1 Rivularia sp. (in: cyanobacteria) | reverse complement strand
GTCGGTAATTCCGGCTCCTGTTCCAATGTTGCTTACTTTCCAGCCTACATTTATGGTTGCGGGATTGCCGATGGTCGATTCGGTGACGGTGATGTTGGATACTGCTAAGTCTGCGTAGTCTGCTAGGGTGATTTGTAGTTTTTGATAAACGGTGTTTGCTTCACCGTTATTTGTGGTATTAAATTCGCGGATGTTATTTGAAGCATCGGTAATTAGGTATAAATATTTTTCTCCACTAATATTTATGGGTAAATCAATGTCTAAATCTTTTGAATATCTTTGCTGCGGATTTAGTCCAGATTCATGTTGAATTTCTTTAATTAAATTGCTGTCGTTGGGAGAAAATCTTTCTAGGGATTTATTTGATAAATAAATTTTATCAACCCATGTACCTGACGTTGCTGCTGTACCGTTATTAATAACGTCCCATCTTAATAATATCTTATCGCCTGATGTGGCGCTGAATGTTTCGTCAGATGTTGGAGTATTATTTATAAAGGTTATTATCGGTACTAAATCAACACGACCTACAGTTAGTTTACCAGCAGATACTTCTTGATTATTATTTTCTTTATCGCCTTCGTATACGTTATTTCCTTTATCGGTGACAACAATAACTCGATAGTCACCATCTGCTATATTGCTTGGTAAGGTAATTTTGTAGTCTTTAATTTCATGCTTCCCTCCAAACGGTATTGTTGTAATGTGAGACAATCTACCTAAAGATATAGCATCATTTAATGAGTAATTATTTGCAGAATAATTTTCTTCTGGTATTAGATAAATTTCGTCATCCCACGTACTACTTGTTTCGGCATCTCCACCATTATAAATATTCCAACTAATAAAGATATCTTCTTGTGGTTTACCTTTCGCAGAGACTTCTATATCACCAACCGTCAAATCTGGTATTAGTGGTAAAGATAGAAAAATTGCTTTGCTAGTACTAACGTTATTTACTTCATTTGATTCAGAAGAAGTATTTTTGATATCGGTTTCAACGAAAATGTAATAATTACCTTCTTTCCATTTAACACCAAGAGGTAAAGTTACGAATGCACTACGATAAATACTGCTTTCACCAGCAATCGAGCTATAATTTTCGTCAGCTGCGTTTATCGGTCGCAATAAGAAGTCTCTATCGAAATTATAATTAATATCTTCATCAATAGAAAGCCAAATACGTTCGGTTCCTGCTATTGCATCTGCTTTACCAGTATTTTCTGTTGTCCAGGTTATTTCTAGGGTTTCGCCAAATTCTGCTGTATTTTTAGTATCTAATAATTTAATTTTTAGGTCTGGTGCTATTACCTCAATAGGTATCTTAAAAAGATTATTTTCTTCGTTAGTTTCAATTTGATTATTATTAGGATCTGTAACAAGTAATATATTATATTTACCTATTGCATTTGGTAAAGTGATTTTTTCTGTGAAAGTATAGCTTTCACCAGGTTTTAAAGGCGTTTTTTCATCTGCCGACTTGATAAGTAATGGTGTTTCCGATTCTAAAGGTGCATCATTAGAAGAAACATAAACATAATCTGACCAGTCGGCTAATGCTTGAACATCGCCGCTTACATTGGTAACTGTCCAGGAAACTTCAATTTCTTCACCAATAAGAGCGGTTGTTTTATTATATACTGTTGCCGATATTTCTAAATCCGGTTTTGATAACGATGAGGTGAGGTAGATGGTTTCGGTACTGTAACTAATGTTATTACTTTCATCTGACTCTGTAAAATTGTTTTCTGTATCCGTTTCTAAAAGGATGTAGTAGTTACCGTCATCTAATCGAGATGTAATTAATTTAGGCGTTTCTAATGTTGTCTTTAAAGTATATTTAATGTTGCTATTTAGACTAGAAATATAGATATAATAATCACCTTCATAATCAGAGTCTTGTACTGTATAAGTGAGTTGAGGTCTTCCATCTAATCTGCTACCATAAGAAATTATATAACCTTTCTCATTAAAGAGATATAAATCTGTATTGTTTAAATTGCTTTCTTCACGGGGTAATGCATCAACAGTAATTTCATCACCGGGAGAAGCAAAAATCTTAAAATAATCATTTTGATAAGCAGATGGGAGTTCACCTTTTATCTCTGCTACATAAGTATCTACACCGTTTAATATAAAATTAGGCGATATGTCATTAGCATCTTTAATACTATCATTTCCTTCAACTTCATTGTTTAACACTTCTTTTGAAGGAATTTGCACTGTAGCATTACTAGAAAGAGATTCACCAGCATTTAAAGATATCAACTCATCATATTTTTTTGCTAAAAGTAAAGTATCTTCTTTACTTTTAACCTTGTCTTTAGAAATCCAAATTTTATCTGTCCAAGAACCATTTGCATCAGCAGTACCAATATTTTCTAATATCCAATCGATCTCAATAGTATCACCGATTAAAGCGGTAGATGGTATCTCAACTGCTTCAATTTTTAAGTCTGGTGATTTTACTTCGATTTGCTTTGTATAATAGTTATTCTGTTCATTAATCTCAGTTAAATTATTATTAATATCTGCTACAAATATTAGATATGGGTATTTACCTATATTTTTAGTAATAGAAACTGTATCGCTAAGGCTGTAGGTATCTCCAGTTTTTAAGGGTAATTTATTTGATGAAATTGAAGCATCACCAAGATAAATATCTTGAGAATCAAAATATTGATCTTCTGATAAATAAACCCTGTCATACCAACTAAAAGCAGCATCCATATCTCCATCCATATTTTCCTGATTTATGCCATTCCAGGAAATAGTGAATGGTTGATTAATAATAACAATATCTTCATTATTATTAATGTTGGCGCTAATAATTTCTAAATCGGGCTTGCCAGTAGAAGTAGTAAGAGTGTAGTTCCCTATCTCAGATTCATTTTCGCTAGTGACTCGTAAAATATAATCTGTACCGTCTTTAGGAGTAAAAAATGCTTGAGAATTAAAACCATCAGAATAATTGTTATATGTATCTACGACTGTTCTGCGGTTAGTTACATCAAATACTTCTAGACGAGCGTTAAAGTTATTTGATTCCAATTTAAGTTTAACCGTATCAGCACTTTTTAAATTAGCTAATTGATACTCATCGATAATTTTGCCTTCTTTGTCTGGATGATATGCATCGTTTGTATTTAAAATACCTGGCACAACAGTATCTACTACAGAAACTGTATCTAATATCTTTGTGCTGAAATTATAATTTCCTTGACCACTTCCATTATTACTTACCCATATCATGTAATTAGTATCTGCTTCTGGAGCAAATACTATATGTGCATTATTGTCAAAGTTATCTATATTTGTACTACTAGATCCTAGCGATTGATTACCGTAAAAGCTAATAACCTCCTGAGTATCTACATTTATAAGTCTTAAACTAGGATTAAAATCTTCTGATGATAAGTTAAGTCCAACAATCTGACCTTTTTCAAAATTACTCAGTAAATAATTATCAACAAAGCTACTTGAATCAGTAAGATTATGAAAATCCTCTTGATTCAATTGACCTTCTATATTTTGCTCAGATAAAATCTCAGGAGTCTCTTTTATTTTTACAGTATATTCTCCTAACGGGTTTTCGTCTCTATTCTTATAACCTCCTGCACGAAATGCATAGTTAATATCTTCTTCTGGAAAAAAGGTTAATTGTTGAAAATCAAAACCATAGCCATCACCACCTATCTCACCTCCTATAGACTCTTGAGTATCCGCATTAATAAGTTCTATTGTGGTATACAAATCATCGGATAAAGCTTTAACTTCAATAGTAATAGGTTTATCTGCTTCTAAATCGCTTAATTTATAATAATCAACTGCGTTTATGCTGAAATAACTATCATAAATTATATCGTCTTCGCTGAAAATACCATTAATCTCTTTATCATTTACTGATAAATTCGGTAAATTTTCATCCTCAATACTTAGGATATAAGTTGCTTCAGTATAATTATCAGTATGAATTCTTAATAAATAAGTGGTATTAGATGCAGGTATAAAAGCTAAATCTTTATTATTTTCCCCATAACTGTTAATTGTCTCTTCAATAAGAATATCTTGCGTATTTGCATCAATAAGCTCTATATAAGTAGAGTTTTGTGAAGAAGAATATAGATTAAGTTTAACTAAAGAACCAACTTCTAAATTTTGTAATTTGTAATAATCATTAATGTTTTTTCCTTGTGGAGAAGTAACTGAAATAGCTTCCTCACCTGGTACAATTAAACGCGGTGATGAAGCCTTCAGTTGATAAGTTCCCAGGTTATCTTCGTCATTACTAATAACCCGTACTGTATAATTAATATTTGGGGAAGTTACAAATACTATTTCATTTGAACCATAATTAGAGTTGTAATTAAAGTAATCATTAACGATTTGCTCAGTATTGTTATTAAATATTTCTAAATATAAAGAATTCTCGAAGGTAATTTCAAGTTTAATTAGACTGCTATCAGTTGTAATTGTTAATGGATATTCATCAATAAACTTTTCTGAATTGCCAACTTGTTTCTTATCAGCATTAGTAAGTTCGCCGAAAATTTCTTCGCCATCAATAACTAAATTATTCTCAGCTTGACTAAATTGTAACGGAGCAGAAGCAACTTCTATACTACTACCTAAAGAGGCAAAGGTAGAGAAGTTGGCTAAAGTACTATCGCTAGCCTCATCTGCGAAGAAGTCTGTATCTTCAAAATCATTATTATTATCTTGTACAGCTACAGTATTACTATTTACGTTAGTAGCAACAACTCTTACTCCATTATTAAACTGTATATCGCCCTTAGCAGCGATCTCACCGTAAATAGTAGACTGACTATTAGAGGTAAAATCACCCGCACTCTCAAATATTCCCCTGGTATCTGCGCCACCGTCAAAGGTAATATCGCCGCTTGATACTACTCTAATATTATTATTTACATCAACATCTTCAGTAGCACCTCTAAAAGTAATACCACCACTACTATCATCAGATGCAATTAAACTATCTCCAGCAAAGCTTGCTGCATCGTTCATATCAATAGAACCAGATGCAAATACCGATAAATCTGAGGCTTTTACTTTTGCTAAATTTATATCACCATTATTAGCAATTAAGACAACATTATCTAAATTATTTTTACTACCCCTAAATTTAATATTGCCCTCTTGAACGATAATTACATAGTTGCTTAAGTTAACGTTATTAGGAATAGTTAATCCCCCACCGATTATTTCTACTACCGTTGGGTTATCTACCGTACCAGGTGCAGGAAAATTCTTCGACCAACTGGTAGCATTTTTAATATTATTTTTCCGACCGCCGATATCAAAGGTAATAGTTTGAGTATTGTCTGCAATAAAGCTATTTAATTTCTCTTGCTTGAGGCTATCATATGCAGGGATATCAACTATAATTTCTTCTATAGTTTGAGGTGAACTTGAGCCAGCATATTGTTCGTTAAAACCAACGTTGGTAGTATAACTATTAGCAACGGTAATGCTGTTATCTCTTAAGATTTTTCTGCCAGAATCATCAAGTTGTGAAGTACCATCTGTGTTAAGTTTTATCGGAAGATTAAATCCAAGAGCAGCATATATTGGAGCATCATCTGATAAATTATTCCCATCACCATTAATTGTCAGTCTTCCTTCCGTCTTAATCGCAAATTCTCTTTTATCTGCTGGTGTAGAATCAACCGACATAAGTGTTGATATCGGAAATAGAGAAATGTCTTTTTCTATTTTTAATAAATTTGAATTAAATAAATCAAATGTGCTAACGAAAGGATTATTCTTATCTTCACCAGTTACAAAATCAATATTTAATTTATTAAAATCGGTTAATTGTGGTCTAAATAATTGATTTGGGATAGATGTTTGATTAATTAAAAATGGTGACGATACTAAATTATCTATATCTCCACTAATACTATTTATACTATATATAATATCTAAATTATCTGTAGAAAGTCTTTCTGTTTCTGCTATTATTGGGTCACTACTTAGGCTATTGACTTTGTTAGCTGCATTTAAACCGTAAGCATCGGAAGTGGAAGAATCTTGTAAACTATCTATAGAAGAATAAAATATTTCTTCATTATTGCCGTTACCGAATATATCTTTGTTACTCATAAAAACCTGATATTTTACTTAAATGCTCAAGTGCAAAATACGTTCTGTATGTAAAGTTAAATCATTAGCTCATTCATCAATAAACAAATTTAGATTGTGCAAGCATATTCAAACAGGTAACGCATCTGCGCCACGCAATTTACGTGACTATTACCCCACGAATAAATCCGAGGGGCTTGCATTATAAATTTTTCAATCATTATTAGATTAGGTTCAATTTCATATTAAAAATAGCCGATATATCTCGTTTTACTGAAGTTACACACTTTGCTTATTAGAATGTGTATTGAAGAGCAACACACATTCTAAATTGCTTTTATTTACACACTCATGGCAAATAAGTTGTTTGTTTCGGAATTATGATTTGCTTCCGTATCGTTGTTTGTTCCCAGATTATATTCACCTACTGGCAGTATTTTTTGCGCTCCTTGTAAAAATTTATTACCAATAATATTTCGGTAATCTTCTAAATCAGATTGCCAATTATTAATAACAGAATCAAGTAATTGTAACTTTTCTGCATTGTCTTCACTATTTAATTCGTAGCTAAAACTACCGCTAAACAGGATGATAGGAGTAACGGTTTCATCTTCAGTTTTAGCTTGTAATGCTGCTTCCGTTACAGTTAAATAAAATGGAGCGCGTGGCAGCTTATAAAGTAAATTAAGCGATGCTCTCATTGGCTCTTCTCCCTCGGATTGCCATGCACCGGGAGATAGCAAGGTTTGTGTTATATACTGACGTGCAGTCTCTTGTTCTCCATTAAGGAAAGGAACGTATCCTCTAGGATTAATGCCAACAGCTTCAAATTCTAGCAAAGGTAAAGCATTCACATATTTACGAGCAATTTCTGGAATTAGAATTGATTCTACATCAACATCTTTGACTGGTTGTGCAAATATTATTCTTTGAGGTTCTGCTGTAATTGTAATACCGTTAATAAAGACTACCTGAGACACGTTGTTGGCATTGACTGGTTGACGTGCTAGCTCCCAATCGCTTGGTATAATACCGCTGCATTTGAGGAAATCTGGATTTAGGAGTCCGGGCTTATGATTTTTGGCAGCAATGACAATAACTAAGTCTTGGAGAACTAATTGTTGGTTCATGTTGAATATAAAGTTAAGTACCAGTGCAAGATATGTTTCCGTATTTACTTAACGTTTCTATATAAATAGATACATCACAAATACAGTAGTAATTGAATTAAGTGCCGATATGAATACCGCTTAGTTTAAGTAAACCAAGTATTTTCAGGTATAAGAGCGGTAACAGTCTTTTTATATCATCGATAAGTATTAATTCTACAGGTGGGGATATACTGAATCTTTTTCTATGTAAAACCGCGACAAAGTGGTTAAACTCAGTATTTTTACGACATACAAAAGTTTTTATGTTAAGAATTTATAAAGATACTTTTCTTGATTAGTAGGTTTGGTGTACTGAAAAACAATCGCATTTACTTAAAGAATGACTATTTATCAAATATGAATATTATTTAAGGTGATATGTATTTATTTTAATTTCATAACAATTGATTAAAAATAAATCAACTTTTGTTGAGTATATTTAGTATGTACATTTAACATAGTGATTAATTAGTATTCTTTTATTGAATAATTTTTAGCGATGACAAAAAAATACGATATATAAAAGTGAGCTTCGCTTAACGCACTATTACACCGTAAGTTGAAACAATACTTTACAATTAGGATAAAAAAGTATTAATTTTTAAATATCAAATGAAAGCAACGCAATAATATACCCACCAAATAATGATAAGACTTACCATAGAACCAACCTTCAACCGTTTTTGGGTTATAACCAGTTAACGCTGATAATGTTGCCGTGCAAGCTTTCATATAACCATGAGGATTCCGTTCCCCATTGTAAGGAACTTCAACTCCTGGATGAATAATTGGTATCCAAAATAAGCACCATTCCTGCGGTGTCATAGGTTCTAATATTCCGAACAATATCTCTTGGCTATCAGGTTTATTTTGCGTTCGTAGCAATATAAATTTTACGAACCAACGAGGAATTTTCTTAGTGTTAGTTTGCGGCTCTTGACAACATTGCATATTATTTTTTGATTAATGGTTGTTTTGTCATGCCCTTTCTTATGTCATTAATTTTGAATTAAAGGCAAAGTTTTACAGCAATCTAATTTGTTCTTAACTTAGAAGGGAATTTCTGAATATTGATAATCCGGATGAGATACTTTTAAATCACAAATAAAAGCAGTTAGAGCAT
>JBHJOU010000301.1:0-2897 GCA_050329355.1 Rivularia sp. (in: cyanobacteria) | reverse complement strand
CTCAATTCAGATGGTAGCGTTAAAGGATTTTTGCTGCGCGGCTTGCACGGAGCATCCGACTATATGGAAACTGCCGATGCTTATGTCTCGGCAATGCCAGTTGATGTGATCAAAGTCATGCTACCAGAGGCTTGGAAGAATATAGAATGCTTTCAAAAGCTGGATGGATTAGAAGGGGTGCCAGTAATTAACATCCAGCTATGGTTTGACCGTAAACTTACAGATATCGACCAATTATTATTTTCGCGATCGCCACTTTTGAGCGTTTATGCTGACATGAGCAATACTTGTCGCGAATATAGTGACCCAAACCGTTCTATGCTGGAATTAGTTCTTGCACCGGCCGAAGATTGGATTAATAAATCTGATGCGGAAATATTGCAAGTAACTCTTGCCGAATTGTCCAAATTATTTCCTCAGCACTTCGGCTCGTCCGAACCAGCAAAGTTACTGAAACATCATGTGGTAAAAACACCGCGCTCAGTTTACAGAGCGATTCCTGGTCGTCAGGAGTATCGTCCAGAGCAAGTTACACCCATCTCTAACTTTTTCTTGAGTGGAAGTTACACCATGCAACCATTTTTAGGAAGTATGGAAGGAGCAGTACTTTCTGGTAAACTAACAGCGCTCGGTGTGAATAAATCATTTTCAGTAAAGAGTTCTTCCAGCGTGCAAATGCCTTCCATCCAGCCTGCAACGAATGCTGCAACTGTCTGATTCCCCCCCATGCATGAAAACGTCGGTCTCTGTAGATGAGTCCTATCAAATTTGTCGGCAAATCACAGCAAAGTATGCCAAAACTTTTTATTTAGGCACTTTGTTGATGAATCCAGCGAAACGACGCGCAATTTGGGCAATTTACGCCTGGTGTCGTCGTACTGATGAATTGGTGGACGGTCCAGGTGCTGCTATGACCACTCCCGAAACTCTAGATTTATGGGAGCAGCATCTCGAATCCATTTTTGCTCAACACCCCCAAGAAAATGTTGATGTAGCTCTTGCGGATACATTAAAGCGCTATCCCATGGATATTCAACCCTTTCGGGATATGATTTCCGGTCAGCGTATGGATTTGTACCGCAGTCGTTACTCTACTTTTGATGATTTATATCTTTACTGTTATCGCGTAGCCGGTACTGTAGGTTTAATGTCAACGGCGGTGATGGGAGTAGATCCTGAGCAAAATACTGCTGCTTGGAACCGTGATAAGCAGCTTTATATTCCCTATGAAGAAGCAATCTCTTTAGGAATCGCATCTCAACTTACCAACATTCTTCGCGATGTCGGTGAAGATGCCCAAAGAGGGCGAATTTATATTCCCACAGAAGATTTAGCCCGGTTTAATTACACTGAGGAAGATTTGCTTAAAGGTATAGTAGATGATAGGTGGCGTTCCTTGATGAAATGTCAAATTCAACGAGCGCGGCAATTTTACGCCCAAGCTGAGAAAGGTATTAGTTACCTCTCTCCCGATGCTCGTTTACCAGTTTGGGCGGCTTTAACCCATTACAGTCGCATCTTAAGCGTTATTGAGCGCAATGACTACGATGTGTTCAA
Organism: Rivularia sp. (in: cyanobacteria); assembly: GCA_050329355.1. Lineage (GTDB taxonomy): Bacteria > Cyanobacteriota > Cyanobacteriia > Cyanobacteriales > Nostocaceae > Rivularia. The sequence goes on along the minus strand of JBHJOU010000301.1, from coordinate 1,340 downwards.
TCAACGAGCCTACGTACCACAGTGGAAAAAAATCGGAACTCTGCCCTTTGCTTGGTTGCGATCGCAAATATCTTAGGTATAAAGAACATCAACGCACTGGGATATCAAGTTTATCCTAGTGTGTATACAACTTTTTTATTTAAATTTTTTTTATTTAAATATTGACTTGTTCTTTATTATCTGCTACTATTCATATTTGTTAGACCGGGAGAGATGGCTGAGTGGTCGAAAGCGGCAGATTGCTAATCTGTTGTACGATTAAGGTCGTACCGAGGGTTCGAATCCCTCTCTCTCCGTTACTAAATTTGAATCACTCAAATTAGTTTCTAAATTAAGCAAATACAATTAATGGTGCGTTAAAACTTTTGTTTCAACGCACCATTGTTGTTATGGTATATCTATCGGGTGGTTTTTAGAAACCTCTGAAGTTATAACCGACTCCCACAGAAAGACCAAGGTCAGTTTCATTAAAAAATGCGGCATTAACAGCTGCTGTAGCTGTAAATTTATCTGATAGCGGTACATCTACACCACCAGAAATTAAGAAAGATAATTGTGAATCATCTCCAGTTGCTAAAGCTAAACCGGCTCCAACATAAGGAGCAAAAGGTAATCTTTCACGGAAAGGATCTGTTACTTGCTCGAAAGAAAAATCATAGGTAACGGGAACTAAAATTACAGTATCATTACCAAGGACGATTGACGGACGCACCGACAAAATATCAGTCAATCCAAGTTTACTGATCACCATAAAGTTACCATCCCCTAAAGCAGAATCACCACCCAAACCGATATTTCCGGCAATACCGACATAGCTAGAACCACCACGGGTAGAACCACCAAAATCAATATCTGCTTGGGCTAAATCTGAAGAAGCGGGTATAGATGGTTTGAGATTTGCTTGTGGATATTGTAGGTTTGTTTGTTGATACTGACGAGCAAGTTCCGCAGATGAAGTTACTGTTGTTCCAGGAACAGGTGCGGCATTTTGAGGTATTTGGTTATCCGTATTAGATGTTACTAATTCAGGATTAACTGATAAATTTGATTCTTCAGAACTTGCATCCGAAAAGCTGGGACTGAAATATTCAACATCACCGCTTTCCTTTTCAGAACCAACTTGGTTGATTGATGGTACAAAAGAACCATCAGCAGCGTCATCTACTATTTGAGCAGAGACAGACAATGCACCACTTAATAATGTAAGGGTTGCCAACGACAGCGAAAAAACGCTTTTACGAACAAAGATGGTATTCACGTCCACTCCTAAAACAATATAGCCATTTAAATATTGACTAGCTTATTTCTAATCTATTTTTGGCGATATTGAACATTTAACA
>JBHJOU010000994.1:0-3759 GCA_050329355.1 Rivularia sp. (in: cyanobacteria) | reverse complement strand
TTCATCACAAGTAATCATGATATCAGGATAATAATATCGGTTTGATTTTTCGATACGAGCTTTCATATCGGAAATGTAAACTCGACAACTAGAACCCCGTACATGACTGCGGAGGAGTGTAGCTAAGTTCAATGAAACAGTTACATGAGCATCATTAGCACCAGCCATTGCATAAGCATAACCATCGATGTATTCGTGTTTAACATCGCTTCCTAATTCCAATTGGAGGTATTCTTCTGGGGTGATGTAATCTTGTTGTGGGGATGCGACCATTTTTTTAGTTTTAGGTTTAGGTTTAAATTTCAAGCAATTACTAATTCGGTTTCTTTGTTAGAAGATTCATCTTCAACTAAAGAACGTTGATTATCTTTACCTTGTAACTTGTTAGTTACATAAGCTGTAATCGCATTTACTTTGCGCGATCGCCATTCATCAACTAGCTGCTCTACCTCGGTTACACTCATTCTTCGCGTCATTGCTTCATAAAGATATGCTGCGTGAGTTGTTTCGTCTTTGGCAATGCTGAGCATCCCTAATTTTAAATTACGCGCTTTAGAGTCGTTTTCGGGTAAAACTTTCGCCATCCGAGCAAAATCTTTGCTTGCATCCAACTCTAAGATGTAAGTGCTAGCCATAAACACATTCCAATCAATGGATTCTGCTTTTAATTGTTCTGAAGAATAACCTTCATAGTATGTTGAAAAAAAGGAACTACGACGTTGTTTTGATTTCTTCTCGCTTGTAGTATTTTCGTTTGTTTCTTTGGGCAAATTCTTAAAATCTATAACTTTTTTATCAAGCTGTTTAAGTGCATTTGCAAAAATTTGTCCGTGTTTATTTTCGTCTTCTGCGTGTTTTGCTAATTTCTCCGCAAGCCATATATCACCTTCAGTAGCAGCTCGTTGACTGAGGTTAGTTAAAAAAGGAACGGAACCCGATTCTGCTAGTTGAAATCCTGCTAAAATATTGGGACGGGTTTTAATATCGCGAATTTGAACAGCGCTAAAATAGGCACTTGCACCAGAACCAGCTAAATGCATGATATAGGTAAGAAGATTCATAGTTATTTGTTAGTTATTAGTTGTTAGTAATTACTGATGATTTGAATATTTTTGATTTGTCGAATACAGTCGATCAATTATCGGTATTTTCTAATTGAGAAACTCGCTTTTCTAATTTTTTAACATCTTCTTTTAATTCTATTACTAAAGTTGATAATCTATCAAACATTTTGTCACGTTCTGGTTGTGATAATCTTCTGGAAGCAGGCTGGGATGGTAAAGAATTATTTGGCTTTTTTGCTGATGAACTACCTCGATTTATCTGGCTTTCTATTCGATCTACTTGCGATTCTAAACGGTAAAATTTCGATTCTAAATTATTTAAACGCGATTCAACCAATCCAGAAACAGCCCTATCGGAAAATAATCCACCCCAAACTATAATTACTAAAAATCCTCTAAATAACAACTTTTTTAGATTAAACATTTGATAAATTACTAAACAAGTGAGAGATGGAAATATAAGGAGAATTTAACTCCTAACTCCGGTGGTACTAACTCCTAACTCTTAACTCTTAATTCCTAACTCCTAACTCCGGTGGTACTAACTCCTAACTTTTCCTTATTCCCTATTCACAGTTTTAAATAATTCTTCCCAATCGATATAACTTGAGTTATTTTCTCCTTGCTTTACCTCAAAGGTGACATTACAAGCTGATGGTTCTTGTAAGGATTGTACACAAAGTTTAGCAATATCTTCACGGCTAATTTTGCCCCTAATATTATCACCTTGCTCCAAAATTAATTCTTTACCACCTGGTTCTTCAGTCAAAGCACATGGTCTAATTATAGTGTAAGGAATTCCACTTGCTCTTAAAGTATCTTCTCCTTTCAATTTCCATGTTAAAATTCCTCCAAGTTGGTCGTTTAATTTGACTGCGGGTGGTTCTTCTTCTAAGTTTATACCTGGTCTTCCTGGACGAGTTACTCCTGCTGAACTTACTAAAATAAATTGCGGTAAGGTTTGTCCTCCATAAGCTTTAATTGTTTCGACTTCTAAAGCAAAAGCACCCGGAGAAAAGTGAGGATTTAGTTCTCCATCATATTCAAATTTGCTCAACATTAATTGAAAAGAACAAATTTTATTAACGTCAATTGTCGAAGCATCTTTTACAGTTTTGGCACGAAAAACCGGAGTTAATTCTGTAAAAGGAATCTTAATATTTATCCAAGTATCTGCTTGAGTATCGAAGGAATAACAATAGCCGATACCATCCCAATTCGTTTCTGTACGCAAAATGATTTTGTAGCGTTTTCCATCTCCTTTAACTCGTATTTCTACACCTTGATAACCAGATAAATTAAAAGATGGGTCAAAATTTTTAGTTCTAACTGAAGCAAATCCACCGGAATTTTCTGTGGAAACATTACCAAAAAATACAGCTTTATCTGAAGACAATTGAATATTACTCTGACTCACCCCACCCATAACTACATCATCTACCGCACCCCAAATATTTTTAATTTCCATAGATGGATTACTAAAGTCAAATATTAATTTTTCGCTTGACGGTAGCAAACTTTTACTAACAGCTTCTATTAAGTTTTTTACACCTTTATATTCTACATTTTCTGGAGTATCACCAACAATTTCTGGCATATAAAATTTAATGCCTTGATTGTATTTTGCCCTATCCGCTGTATCTCCTTCTACTGGTTGGACTCGCACCGCAGTACAGCAAATAACGGCTTGGATATTCGTGGTTAAAAGGGAATTTAAAGTTTCTGGTTTGGTAATATCTCCAACTATAAAATCGGCTTTGTCGTCAACTATTGACCTGGCTTTATCAATATCGCGCACCAAACATCTTACTTTGTAACCTTTTTCAATTAGCCGTTTGACAACTCTTCTTCCTACACCACCCGTTGCACCTGCGACTAATATAGCACCCATTTCTTTTGCTCCAATTAATTGATTTTTATTTTCCTTATCACTTGTGAATAAATCCTGTACCCAGTTAAGTAAAGGGATTACTTCAAAAAAGGTTATAGTTTTGACAAATCTGTTTAAATTCCACATATTTCAATTATGAATTTACCTCAAATAATCTATATTTATCATTTTTCAATGATTTTTAATTCAATTAAATCCAATTCAATTAAATTTCGATTCATGCACGAGCAAACTAATCATACCTATGATATTAAAAATATACTCCTGAGTACCAAATTTAGATTTATGTTAATTTTTAATTATAATTCTTGCTCGCAAAATCGGATTTACATTAAAAATTGTATATTAAAATGAACTTACATTCAAATAGTTGAATTGATTTACTTTAAGATTTTTCATTATGTAACTTAATTTGTACAGTTTAAGCAAACATAGTACCTACAACCACAAACCCGATAAAAAAATATTTAAATATTTAAATGTGTAAGTATAGCTTCGTTTAGCTTCTAATATATAGGCTTCTCCTTTGACTTCTAGCAAATTCAGAAATTATTTCAAAAACTCGTTAAGTTAATTTTATGAACCAATTAGAAAAAGCAACAGCAGAATACCAGCAGTTTACCCAAGAAATCCAAAGTATTATTATTAGTACGGTAAACAATCAGGGAATCCCTAACGGTAGTTATACTCCCTTTGTAATGGACGAATTCAAAAATATTTATATTTACGTTAGCGGGCTTTCAACACATACGCAAAATCTCAACATTAACCCTAGGGTAAGTGTTTTGTTTATTGAAGATGAAG